>DASYBJ010000490.1:0-9373 GCA_036500845.1 Acidobacteriaceae bacterium | reverse complement strand
ACCGTCGACATTGCTGTGCCTAGCGTCAATCAGAAGAAAAGGATTGTGAGTCCCAATGGCAACCTACGTCATCTGATGTAGCAGTTTAGTGGTCTGATATCAGGATGCTCGTCACCTAGAGATCGGGTTCAGGGATCACATTGAAAAGGGCTCTTTTCGACTTCCCCACACCAAGAGATTCGCTGGCCCTACCGAGAGCGGGCTGCGCCGCCCTGGATAGGAAGCTCGATTGAGGGCCGCTGAACGAGCAGGCCGGCCCTCCAGCAAAATCGACCCTCCCGCTGAAAGAGAATTTCCGCTTGATTCGTGGGTGGGTGCCAAAGCCAATCCTCCAGGACGCCCTCACCAAAAACCCTAGATGTGACAGAGCGAGTGAAGAAATTCCCCCGGCCCGGGAATAGATCCTGCGGCGGTGTGTTCTTTAGGGAGTGAATAGATTATGTCATGGAACGACGACGGAGCAGGCCGGGCCGACGCGACTGGCATTGAGCACCTCGACGGATTGTACAGCTACGCGCTGGTCTTGACCCGTAACCATGCGGAAGCAGAGGACTTGGTACAAGAAACATATGTTCGTGCGATACAGGCGATGGGGAGGCTGCGACCGGGCAGCAATATGAAGGGTTGGCTCTTTACTATCCTCAGAAATGTCTGGTTCAATCAATTGCGAAAATTGCGGACTGGTCCTCAAATTGTCGAGATCGAGGTTGGCGATGGGATTGCTAGCAGCGTCGTCGAGCCCTCCAAAGACTCACACGATCTTTATGTGAGCAAGCTAGAGGCAGAGCAGGTGCGGGCGGCGATTCAGGAGTTGCCAGCAGAATTTCGGGAGATTATCCTGCTTCGAGAATATGAAGATCTATCATATCAGGAGATTGCGAGCGTCTTGGACTGCCCTGTAGGAACAGTGATGTCGCGCTTAGGAAGGGCACGCGCGAAGCTTCGTGTATTGCTTTCCGTAAGGTTGGAGGGGTTCGATTTGCCTGGAATGAGAAGCGCAAAATGAAGGGCTGCGATAACTACAGCACGACAATCCAGCTCTATCTCGACAATGAACTGACGGGCCAGGAACTTGAAGACTTTCGTGCTCATTTGGAAGAATGCGAAGCCTGTCGGGCAGAGCTTGAGGCGGAGGAGAGATTATCCGCCCTGCTCCATCGATCACGGCCGCTCTATTTCGCTCCAGATGCTCTGCGTGAACGAGTCTTGCAAGCTGCAGAGTCGTCCCCTGCATTCATCCCGTATTCACCCGTCGGTCTCAGAAAACGTATCACGAGGGTTTTGGCGCGGCCGCTGCAATCTGCTAGCCATCGTGTTAACAATTGGGGCGCGTTAGTTGCTTCAATTCTTCTCGTTGCTGTGGGCCTTTTACTCGTGCCAGGAATTCTGAGACAGTCGAGCGCTAATAGCTACATCGAGGCCGCGGTTGCGGCTCACCGCAGCTTTTTGAACGGCAATCTTCCCCTTGAAGTCCAGTCTGGATCGCCCAGCGTGGTCACCGCGTGGTTTGCGGGCAAAGTGCCCTTCACGTTCCACCTTCCGAGTTCTGCAGAGGAGTCGGGACACGAACAGGTCTACCGGCTGACTGGCGGACGCCTAGTCAACTACAAAGGCGAGTACTCGGCCCTGGTTGGTTATCAAGTGCAGCAGCAGAAAATCAGCCTTCTAGTCGCCTCCAGCAGGTCTGCTGTGTCTGCAGGAGGAGAAGTGGTCCCTTCCGGCGGGATAGTTTTCCATTACAACAAGCGAGCGAACTTCAATGTGATTACCTGGAGCAATCACGGACTCACATACGCTCTGGTGTCATCGTTGCCTGGTTCTGGACGGCAGTCATGCATGGTGTGCCACCAAAATATGGGGGATGGCGACCACTTTAGCGCTCGTCAATAGACGCACTGCAGGGGACGTTACCCGCATTCGCGGACGAAGCAGCATGGACCCTTCAATCACTCAAGAAATCATGACAAAAGGGGCCGGTACGCTTACAAACGTGCAAAGATTCGGTACATTATTCAATTGCTCGTGACTACTCCCAACATGCGCGAGAGGATACGGAGTGTAAGACGCTGGAATGACGCGAGGCGATCGCGCCTTTTGTATGGAGGCGGAGACGGTAAGGCTGGCTGGGGTGCAGTTGCGGATGGCGGTCTATTCGTTGCCTTGGACAGCAGAGCTTCGACAAATTCGTGACCTATGTACGGAATCATCCTAAAGCCTCGGTTGGTATGTTGTGACAAACGCCCGGTGCATGCGCGTGATCTCGTCTCGGGTGTCTATAACAACAACTCATTACCGGTCATTATTCCCAAAATGCGGAAGGATTCGTGGTAGGTCAGCAATCGTGATAGATCAAAGCGAAGAGCAGTACGTAACAGCGCAAGATGTAAATCGATCGGAATGGACCGCCAGCTCGTGGGTTTCTTAATCAGACGCGCGGATTGAGGAAGAAGCGATAACTATGAATATCGACTTAGTTTGTTCAGGAGATTCAGAACGATGAGAGAGAGAACGAGGAGTGGGGGCGGCTAGGAACAGATGCGCTTTGCCCGTCGTTCCTTTTCTGTCCTCGAGGTCATGATGTGGATCCGCTTGACGCGAACCATTACGACATCACAAAAGATTTTTGCTACGAGGAACAATCTTGCAGAATGAAACCAACTCAGAATCGCCAGCGGGCTCTACTTCGTGGCGAACTGTGTGCCCCCGCAGTCATAGGGACGTCGAAAATGCAGTGCAAAGCCGCTCATTGTCGGCCGCATATAGCGTTCCCCGGTTCGAGCACGAAAGCAGCCTCCGCAGCTGGCTGGTAAAAGTCCTTATGGATGAAGCTTTAGTTACTCTCCACAAGAACAGAATCGAGTCGACCGCGTCCTCGACACTTGCCTTGAACTCGTTCATTTTTTCACCACCGGAGATAGGATGACAATGCGCCTCAACAAGTGGAAGCTCGCGTCGGTATTTGGTTTGACGATCATCGGGACTGGCGGCGCGCGCGCACAAGGCGCAATAGACCGACTTCAGCCGCTGGTGGCAACATCCGCGCGCAGATTGCTCACTGCAGAACGGGTGGCATTGGCGAAATGGGATAGCGGAGTGCCGGTTGAGGATACGCCCCGCGAGGCACAGGTCATAGCCAGTGCGGTCAGAGATGGAGAATCGCGAGGCTTGGACCCCACATCGGTAGCGAACTTTTTCAAGGCGCAAATTGAGGCGAATAAGGCCGTTCAATATTCCCTATTGGCCGATTGGCGTCGTTCCGGCAGAGCGCCCGCTCACGCGCCTATCAATTTGGCTTTAACCATCCGGCCGGAGCTGGATCAGCTGCAAATGGCTTTAATGACGGAATTAGATGACACCGCGGCCATCCGTGCGAGCAAGACATGTCCTACTGACGTTGCAAAGGCTGTGGGCGAATATGTATCAGTGCACAAGCATGAGATGTGCCCTCTTTACGCAATCGCTCTGGACCGCTCTTTGGCTGCCAGCTGCACGTTATGACGTTAAACTAAGCTGTTATCGTCACCGCCGTCGAAACCGGAATCGTCGATCGGCTGGTCATCGTAATCACTTCCTAGATCTGAGTCTGAGTCGTAGCTTGTATCTTCAAGCTGCGCATCGTCTGTGCCGGCAGACGTGTCGAGTGGCCCTTGCGGTTGCATGTCGGGCCCGTCGACACGATTGTCGTAACCGGCTTGATCTTCCCGATTCCCGGAAGATTGGTCATTCGGGTTGTCGTAGTAGTTGTTGATGATTGTTTCTCCCCCTGGCTGTCCGGCAAAGGGAACGCCAGATCCTTCATAGCCAAGGCCGCCAATCTCAGAACCGTGGCCAGAGCCATGTAGGAGCGACTCCACACCTTCAAAGGCCAACGCCCCAGCCGCGACTCCCGCGGCAGTTGTGGCTGCCGAGCGAAGAAAGCTACCCGCACCGCTTGGGGATGATCCGGAATACGCCGGAGGTCCTGCCTGATACTGTGGAGCCGCCTGGTATTGAGGAGGAGCCTGATATTGAGGAGGAGCCTGATATTGAGACGAAGCAGGCGCCGGTGGGACAGAAACAGATGGCGCGGCCGGCTCACGATGGCCTAGCAGGCTTCCCAGGAAGGTGCTTGCGCGCGACGGCGGAGGGCTGGCCGGTGCCTGTTGCTGCCGCAGTTGCTCGATCTGCATCCGCGCCTGATTCAGGGCCAAGTTCTGCACTAGCACCGTTTGCGCCAGCTTGTAGAGGGCGTCGGGATCTCGGGCGAGGCCATCCTGTAAAAGCGCCTGGGCATCCGGGTCCTTCTCCGTGAGTTGGGTCTGCTGAATCTTCCGGACCAGGTCTTGCAACATCTGAGCTTCTTGCGGAGTCATAGTCCTCTCCTTATCCCTTTAAGGATACCGGACGTGCCTAAAAGTTGGATGAATGGAAGCGATCATCCGGATGCTTCTACGAAGATCCGGCTACGACTGCCGGGGGTGGCAGCTGGCTGCGGCCCGTTCCCTACTGGAAACTAGAAATTAGACGTAAGGAAGGCAGTTGCGTCAGCATCGCTCCATCAAAGTCCGGTTGCGCAAAGTGCGGTTGCGCAATTCCTGTGCAGAACCTGTCCGGGAATGGACTCCACTTCTGAATCTTCAAGCTAGGGCGATGATCCGGACGCAATTAGGCAGGGAATTATCGCCTAAGGGCGACGGACGGAGAGCGCGATTCCGGCTCCGGCCCTCCGAGGAAGCCAATCGGGAAGCCACTCGCTGCGCCTTGTTGGAAATGTCTCGATCGAGTGCTTGGGCGTCACCCAAACATTCAGGCACCTGCGCATGTCATAAGGCCAGCCCCGGATATCAGCGGGGCCGCGGGTACGATGAGATGGTTCTCCCCTTGCCGGTTTGAAATGCCAACCTCGACTACTCAGCCAACGTGCCTGGCATTAAGCCGACTGACTGACCTACACCTGAAGCCGCCTCCCGTAGGTGACCGGCACTGGAGATCATCCGGCGTCGATTCGTGTTTGCGATCCCCAATTCGCGTTGTTCCCAGGCGCCAAGGGGCGCCATGCGCTCCAATGAGTAATGAATCACCATCCCACATTCAAGGCAGACCTTATACGTCTGCTTGTCCAACGTGAAGGGGCGCGACTGATGCCGGTGACGGCATCCCATAACGAACTGAAACAGGAAAGAACCCATAAGAAAGATCACTCCTATCCAGGTATTTCGGCACACGGGCAACGTCCTGAATGCCTGGAAAGTCGCAGCCGCATTCCGCTTTGGTCACTTTGCAAGACCAAGCAGATTCTGATACGGAGGGAAACAGGACCCTGAAGATGGCTGGGCCCTTCGCGCTGCAGGCAGGGGTTGGCTTAATGCAGCGTCTCTTTCAGCCAGTCGACGACCTTTTGTTTGTATTCAAGTTGCCCCGTATTTTCTTCCCATTGGCCCAGGCCGTGACGAGCGGCAGGAACTGTGTAAAGTTCACACTGGTTTCCTTTGGCCTTCAGGGCCTGGCAGAAGCGTGGAGACTGTTGGTACGGGACTTGTTCGTCGGCGGTACCGTGAAGAAGCAGGAAAGGCGGCAGCCCAGGATGCACCATGAAGTAGGGGGACACCCTCCGCAGCTGTGCTTCGACGTCGGTGGTTTGGGGAGTGATGCCGAAGAACGGACGCATTGCGGCAGGCAATTTCGTTGTGCCGGAGTCGAAAGTGAAATCCGCGGGACCGTAAAACGACACGACAGCGGCGATAGGAGCATTTTGGGGAGCAACCATAGCGACGCAATCCACGAGATAGGCCCCGGCGGACTCGCCGAGCAGGGCGATGCGCTTGGGGTCGAGCTTGTAGTGGGCAGCGTGCTCGTGAACCCAGGTGAGGGCGCTCAGGACATCGTCGATCTGGTCCTTCGCAGCGGCACTGGGCGCCAGACGGTAGTCAATCGTGAACCACGCAAAGCCGCGGCGCGTGAGCGGCTGGAAGATAGGCGGAACGTAAGTGACTTTGTTTCCTCGGGCAAAACCGCCGCCGTGAACGATGATGACGGCCGCGAACGGGCCGGGTCCGTCCGGGATTGACGCATCCAGCAGCAGCGCACCGGAGGGCCGGGTCACATATTCGATGCCATTGGTGACGGTGGCAGCATGCAGGGCCGAGGCGGAAATTGCGAACAACGCGAGGCAGATCAGGATTTTTCGCATAGGTCGGGAGTAAAGGGGCGGGCCAGGCAGGTGTCCTTTGTTTGCAATCGAACCCAAACTTGGTGGCACTATATTTCGCTTCAGCCGAAGATTCTGCCGAGCGCCGCACGGCAAAAGTGCTGGGCTCGTCCGCCGAGTTTCCTGGCTAAGGATTCGATCAGCGATTCTCAGTCTTTTTGGTTCCCAGTTTGGCGGATCGCCCGGTCTTGGGCACCTTCCCGATTCGAGAATCTCCCGCAATGATGAGCTCGCAGGCGCGCAGAGCGGCTGATTCGAAATCGGGCGTATCCATGGGTAGAACCTGCCAGCCTGTTACTTGCTTTCCTAAGAGCTGGATCGAGCGCATGTTCGGGAACTCGCGTCGCAAACTCTCGTGGCGTTCCACTGTGGTGGCGAGCCACACCCCGTTGTCTGCCGGTCTGTCAGGCCTGTCACGAAGCAGCAGGACGATCTGGTCTTTAACGTAGACTGCGAGGCAGCCGAACATGAAGCGGGTGTATGGTGACACCGGAGCGATTGCCTCGAGCACGAAGGCATGCGGGACAGCTCTGCGTTTCCTGGCAGGCAACACCGCATCATCCAACGAAGGAGCCCGGTGATGGCGAGACTTCGGCATCGGAGCAATAATATTCCGTCCTTCTCGCCTGGTGTCTGTCCCCTACGGGCGGTGAATGATCTTGCGGGGCAGCCAACTGGGTGGCTTCGATCGAGAATGATAGCGTCCGTGAGAGCTGTAGAGATCTCCGTATAGAAGCGAGTGAAGAAAGATAGGGTGCAGAGGCCTGAATATTCATCAAGACAACTTGAGACCCTGCCCAGAAACGAATGCCGGTTCTGACGCAGGAAAATGATCTGCCAGCTGCACCTTGTTCCGTCCGAAACCTTTTGCCTGGTATAGCGCGCGGTCCGCAGCCAGCATCAGTGCGACCGGGGCGGAACCAGGAAGAGGCACGAGAGTGGCGCAACCGATACTTATTGTCACCTTGTTGCCGACATTTCCTGTATGCGGGATATCCAGAGCTTCTACCTCGCGTCGTATGTGTTCTGCAATCTGCAACGCACCATCGGAATCAGTATTCGGCAGTACCACCACCAATTCCTCGCCGCCGTAGCGGGCCAGCAAGTCCGCGGGGCGTTTCAAGGCTAGCCGAACGGCATCTGCAATACTCCGAAGACACGCGTCTCCGGTCAGATGTCCGTATATGTCGTTGTAAGGCTTAAAAAAATCGACATCCATTAGAAGGAGAGAGAGCCTGGTTTGTTCGCGGGCCGCTCGGAGCCATTCTCGCTCCAGCACGAGGTCGAAATGACGACGATTCGCGACGCCCGTCAAGGAGTCCGTGCTAGCCAGGTGCTTTGCATCTTCAAATGCGCGTTGTAGTTCCTCTTCGCGCGCCTTACGCCAGGAAACGTCGCGCGCGACATTCACGAATCCGGCGGGTGCTCCGCTGTCGGCAGCGTGATAAAGGCGCGGATTAATTTCGAGCCAAACATAGCTGCCATCCTGCCTGCGGCACCTGTACTCCAATGCTCGGGGAACGAGTCCAGCGTGACAATCCTCGAACAGTCGTCGCATCGCAGGGACATCGTCGGGATGAGCGAGTTCACGGTAGCTTCCGTCGAGAAGGTCCTCCGGGCGCCAGCCCAGCACTTCGACCACAGAGGGCGACACATAATGCCGTTTTCCTTCCAGATCGGTAAGCACAATGATGTCACTGGATGCTTCCGCCAGAAGCCTGAAACGCCGCTCGCTGCTTTGCACATTGACCTGTAGACGGCGGCTCTCGAGGATCAAGACCTCGACCACGTAAACCAACAACATGCAAGTGATGATGAACAGCTGAAAGAGCAAATCACGCTCCGAAATCGCGGTGGAACGCATCAATAGGACCGGTCCATGTCCAGCCGTCGTAAGGAACCCCCCGAGGATAGACACGACCAACAGTCCCAAAGCCGAAGCTGCAAGCCCCAGTCTCACCCCGAGCATCAAGAGGAACGGCATCACTAGAAAGAGCAGCGGAACGCTTGTCTGCCAGAAAACGCCGAAGGTAACGGCGCACAGTAAGAGAAAAAGCCCGCAGATCTCGAGACGGGATCGGCCCGAGAAGCGCTCCCGCTGCTGGAAGGCGAGATAAAGGGGGGTAACAGTTGCGATTCCAAGAGCGTCCGCCGTGAACCAGCGATGAATGTCATGAAACGTGGGCAGCTTAAGCTGGTCTGTCTGCATGAAGGAAGCAAGCAAGGACGCCACAGCCGGCGCCAGCACGACGCCATACGCCAGGAACGCTACGAACTGTTTGCGCTGCGTGAGATCCGGTTTTGGAGCGATAACCGGATAAAGCAGAAACGCGGCGAGCAACACTTCGAGCATGTTACAGCCGCTGAGGTAAACACCATGAACAAGCGGTGTACTCAGACTAAGGTTGACGACGAAGTCGATAGCCCAACCGATACTGATGTAAGCTGGCCATTGCCGCTTGGGGTTAGACAGCAGAACTCCAAGCAAAAATCCGTTGGTTGGCCAAAGGATGGTGACTCCCCCGGAGTTCCAGCTTCCAACGTTGAGCTGCCGTGTCGCGAAAGAGAGGAAGCCAAGAAGAAGTGCAAGCTTAAACAGCCGTGAGAAAGGCGGAACTTGAGGGAACATCGAGTTGCCATCCGAACCATCGACGATCGTCGTATGCATAGGCGGGCGCCATATTCCGATTCCAGAGAAGGCCGAGTTCCCCAAGAAGCTACATTATGTGCTAAGTTCGTGCAGAGTTTCACCCGGAAAACCCAGTTGTTGATGATCAAACGAAGAGCAGGAGCCAGTCTGTGGGACAAAAATATTCCAACATTCTTGAAACGATAGGAAACACCCCCGTTGTCAGGATCAATAAGGTGGCGCCTCCTGATGTAAACCTCTTTGTGAAAATTGAGGCCTTCAATCCCCTCGGGTCGGTCAAGGATCGTCTGGCTCTCGGCGTCATTGAGGATGCGGAGAGGACCGGGAAACTGAAGCCGGGCCAGACGGTGATTGAGGCGACGAGCGGAAATACCGGCATTGGGCTGGCGATGGTATGCGCTCAAAAGGGGTATCCCCTTGTGGTTACGATGGCAGAGACATTCAGCGTGGAACGGCGCAGGCTCATGCGCTTTCTAGGAGCCAAGGTTGTGCTTACACCGGCGGCGGCTCGAGGTTTCGGGATGGTCGCCAAGGCC
>DASYBJ010000489.1:0-4624 GCA_036500845.1 Acidobacteriaceae bacterium | reverse complement strand
GTTGCCGCAAGGCCGAGGCAGACGACCAGGCATGTGATCAGAATGGAGCGGTTAGTTTTTCTGGTGAGATCGTCAGATTGCTGGTCTACTGACGCGCGCAGGTGCTCCACGGCGTCAATGGCAGCCTGCCGCGCCTTTTGCATTTGGGTGCCCGCATCACCGCGTAGGAGGCTCAGGGCCTTTTCGTTGTTGTTGGCCAGGGCGGCGGCACGAATGGGACGTGCATCTGAAAATGCCTTATCGAAAAAGGCGTCGGTGTCCCTAATTTCCCTGACGTGATCGGGGCTCAGAGCGATCGCTTCCCTGATGCGTGCTTTGAAATCGGCGAAGAGCTGGTCTAACTCTGCGTCGATTTGCAGCTTTTTATCGGGGTCGGGCTCAGTGACCAACTCGTAGAGAAAGAGACCGAATCGATTCGTATGTGCTCGGGCTACCGACAGGCTCTGGAGCGATTTGACGTCGTGGTCGAACAGCTCGCTATATGCGGTGTCGATGCTCTTACTCTGGATCGACGAATACAGGGTCGCAATGACCACCATCAGCGCCAGCGGAAGTCCGGCGAGAAGCAACTTGGCCCGGATTTTTAGATTTCCAAGTAGAGCAAACATTTTTCTCCTGTCAGGCCCTCCCTCGGACTCACTTCGAACGAACCAATTGCTCGCTTGGACTTGCTTTGGCCCAAGCCAGTCCGGATCAGATGCCTGATGACTTGCCAGCGGGATTTGCCAGGAAATACTTGTTGAGCCCGTCAGCAACCTCCTTCAGTCCACGATCGAGATTGGTATCCAGCGCGGTCACTACTGCGGGGATATCCTTACCTTCCGCCGATTCGGATTGGGAATAAAAATGAGTCCAGACAATCTTGCCCGACTTTCGGTTATAGAGATCAAACTCCATGGATACGAGTCCCGCGATATTGGCGCCATCGACTTCCTCAAAGTCGTAGAGCCTGCCGCGGACCAAGAATTGTCCGTCCGAACTGCTCCCAAGGGCACTGACCGACTGATAAGCGCCTGAAGCTCTCAGGACGCGTATCAATTTGCTCTGGAGCAGTTCGACCGGGGGTTCTGCCCACCGACTGTACTGGTAGGTGCCGATCTGGTTGGTGCCGGTGCGATAGACGATCGGCGTGTCTCGATACATATCCGCTCCCCCAATGTTTCCCACCAATAAAGACACGTTATGTGTGGTCGTCGTAAGTGTGGGGGCCACAGGGAGCCGCACTGTGTAGTAGTGGATGGGCTTACCAGTGCTGCACCCGTTTAGACTTAAGATGAGCGCAGGTATAAAAACCATCCGGGCCATTCGATTCATAGACAACCTCTTCCTACGGCCCTCGATGCTGGTTGAAAGGGCCTTACGCTTTATCAACTGCCTCTCCAATGCCACCTTGCCGCTCTCCGCAGGGAACTAGCCGCTCGAGATGTCATCGATAATCCCCGTGGAAGCCACTTCACATTTCGCCGGGTTTTCGATCCTTCCTGTTGTTTCCACGGATGAGCACGGAAGGATTGGATTGCAACGAATCCGACAGTTCTTTCATGTTTTCGGTTGTTGCGCGGATGTTGGTCATGATTTGGTCAACGTTGTCCGTGTTGTAGTCTGTCGTGTTGTGTAGCTGATCGATGAGAGAGGATGCCGTGAGCAGAGTCTTATTCAGCTCGACGACCATGGCTCGGATGTCCTGGCGATTCTCAACCACAACAGAGTCAAGATGCGCCAAGGTCGTGTTTGCCTGATCCATGGTCGTCTTGAGGGTGTCGACCAAGGGGACTAGCTTCGCACTAGCAGCTTGTACATTCGTCAAGCTTCCTGATATCTTTGGGCGGCTTTCAGCGAGCATGGCGTTCAAGTTTCCTACACTGCTGCTTATATTGGTACGGTTTCTGTCGTTCAGAAGGTCGTTGACGCGGGCCACGGTTACTTGCATTTCCGTGAGACGCTGGTTCAGGGTCAGCAACACTTGATTGGCGACAGGGGTCAGGCTGCCAATCGCGTCACCGAGGTCACCGATTCCAAGGGTTTCGACAGATTTGAGTTCGCTGCCGGGCGAAGCGAGCTGTCCGTTTCTGGTTCCGGTTCCGATTTCGACGTAGTTATCGGAAAGTGCTCCCACGGTAGAGATCTTCGCGACGCTGTCGGTTTTCACGGGAATGCCGGGACTCACATGAAAGCCGACCTCAATGCGGGTTGTGTCTCTGGGGTCCACGCGCACTGCGTCGACCTTGCCGGCTTCCATGCCACCGTAACGAACCATGGCTCCGGACACGAGCCCCCCGGCCGACTTGAAGTAAGTGTGATACGGGACACCTCCAGCGGAAAAGGTGCCGGTTAAGGCCAGGAGAGTCCCAATCAGCAGGGCTGCAGTAATTAACACGAAGGAACCTACTAATGCTTGTTCGCGCATGCTCTTCATAGCTTCCTCATCCTTAATGCCTTCGACCTTTAGGTTCGCGTGCTTTTGCGGTCTCCGGTGAGCATCTGCAGGTAGTCGAGTTCCTGGACAACTTCAGGTTCCGGTCTCCTGTCCAGGAACTGGCGAACGCGTGGATGATCGCTGGCCTGGAATTCCTCTTTGGTGCCGAGCGCAACGATGTGACCGCGGTCGACATAGACCAAACGATCGGCGATCAGAAAGGCGCTGGACAACTCGTGGGTCACGACCACGATGGTGATGGCATAAGCCTTCTTGAGGTCCATGATCAGTTCGTCGAGTCCCGCAGCGATGATGGGGTCCAGCCCGGCGGATGGCTCATCAAAAAAAAGGATCTCAGGATCCATGGCCAGCGCCCGTGCTACAGCGGCCCGCTTTTTCATGCCTCCGCTGAGTTCCGAGGGCATGTAGTCCTCAAACTTGCCAAGGCCAACCTGTCCCAGCTTGATCCTTACCATGACCCTGATGGTGGAATCTTCGAGCCTGGTGTGTTCGCGCAAAGGCAGGGCAACGTTTTCGCCTACAGTCAACGATCCGAACAGCGCCGAGCTCTGGAATGACATACCCATCTTCTTGCGAATCGCATCCATCTCGCGTGCTGAGATTTTTGCCGTGTTCGCACCCTGGATCCACACTTCGCCGGAGGTTGGCTTTTCCAAACCGACCAGTGTTTTCAGTAGGGTGCTCTTGCCTGAACCTGAGCCGCCAAGAATGACCATGGTCTCCCCTCGGCGCACGTCGAATGTAATGCCGTGAAGGATCTCCCGTTCACCGTAGCTCACACGGAGGTTGACCACGGAAATGGCCGCGTCCTTAGGAGTGTCAGTCATTTTTTCGACCTATCACGTTCGCCCTTGTGCCAAACAGCTCAGGGCCAATCAATACCCCAGATCTCTGATCGGGGGATGTTTGACGTCATGGCTGCGCTCCTGCATTAAGAAGGATTGAGAACGTAGAACAAACTCGTGAACACCAGGTCTACCAAGATAACGAGGGTGATCGAAGTCACTACAGCCGAGGTTGTCGAGCGACCCACCTCCTCGGCCCCGGCTCCTGTTGAAAAACCTTCCTGACATCCGACAGCCGTGATCACCATACCGAAAATCAGACTCTTGATGAGGCCGGTATAAACGTCGCGCGCAAAGATCGCGTCGCGCGTCGTTTGGAAATAAGAGACGATTGTAAAATTGGCGGCCGCGACGCCGAAGACGCATCCCCCAACCACACCCATGAAGTCGGCCCAGATCGCCAGCGCCGGCATCATGAACAGCATAGCCAGAAACTTTGGTGCGACCAGAAAGGCAACCGGATCAAAAGCCATGGTTTTGAGAGCATCCACTTCTTCTGTCACCTTCTTTGTACCGATCTCCGCGGCGAAAGCGGACCCCGAACGGCCAATGACCACGATAGCGGTGAGCAATGGTCCAAGTTCGCGAAGAATCGAGACCGCCACGGCCTCAGCCACTAACTGCATAGCTCCTAACCTATGCAGCTCATAGGCGCTTTGCATGGCCATGATGAGGCCTACAAAAAAGGTAATCAGCGAGACAATGGGTATGGCTTCCACGCCGATAGCCATGGCCTGATGAAAAGCCCGCTGAGGGCGCAGGCGTCGACCCTGAAAAGGACCCACAAAGGTGAAATAGGCGGACTGGCCCGCGAGGTTCGCCAAGCCTCCTATGTAGGCCAGGCCGCTTGCGGTCCGGAAGCCAACCTGGGCAGGTATCGCCGCGATTCTTTCTGAGGCTTTCAACGCGTGGCGCCTCCCATCGCAGGTGTCGTCTCAACGGCATCGCGGGGATCGGCGTTTGATCCAAGCCCTGTCTCAAAAAATCGGAGCCCAAACATGGAGTACCTGTTCCTCGGTTGCGAAGATTTCGAAAACGCCAGTAAGCCGCGTGAGTTGCAAGACCTGTAAAACAGCCGCTGCCACCCCAAAGAGAACAAGCTTTTTCTCGGAGTCCTGTGCTTCCCGAAGGACCTCCAGTAGGGAGGCGATACCGGAGCTATCAATGTAGCTCACGCCGCTCAGGTTGATGGCCATATGCTTTGTGGTTTTCAGGGAATTCAGCAAGGTCTTTCGCAGAGCCGGTGAACTGCCAAGATCTATCTGACCGACCAGGTCGACGATTGTGATCTCTCCCGCAGAGCGCGTTGAAGCATCCACTGTTTTTTGCATATCCATCCTTT
>DASYBJ010000488.1:0-3373 GCA_036500845.1 Acidobacteriaceae bacterium | reverse complement strand
GGCAATGATGCCAGTCGCCATTGGTGGAGACTAACGCCGGACAAGTTCGGGAGTTATATCAACGGCACGTGGTCAAAACTGGCGGATATGGCGAACAGCCGCCGGTTCTATGCTTCAGCAGTACTTGCGGATGGGCGCGTGCTAGTGGCCGGCGGCGAATATAGCGATGCAGGAGGCGACACCGACAAAGCTGAAATCTACGATCCGGTCGCGAATACGTGGACGAGCATTGGGAATCCCGGCTGGGGAGAAATCGGAGACGCGGCGGCTTCGCTGCTTGCGGATGGCCGATTGTTGGCCGGCAACCTGGTCGATGCTCGAACCGCTTTATACAACCCGGTAACCAACGCTTGGGCCGCGGCTGGAAACATGGCGGCGCGGTCGAATGAAGAAGCCTGGACGCTATTACCGGACGGGACCGTCCTTACCGTCAGTTGCGCCAATCACCCGAATGCAGAAAAATATATCCCCACCAGCAACATGTGGGTCAGCGCCGGCTCGACGCCTGTGGAACTCGTACAGGCGTCTTCAATCGAGATCGGCCCAGCCGTCCTGATGCCTAGCGGAAAGGTTTTCTGCATCGGCGCAACTGGACACACGGCCATTTACACATCCCCACCGAATCCGGCCGATCCCGGAACCTGGAAGGCGGGCCCCGACTTCCCGAAGGACGCGCAAGGCCGCCTGCTCAAAGCGAAGGACGCTCCTGCCTGCCTGCTGACCAACGGCAATGTGCTCTGTGTTGCGGGGCCCTGCGGCGACAACGCAAACGATTGGGCCTCTCCCACAATGTTCTTCGAGTTCGATGGTGTGAACCTCATTCGCGCATCTGATCCACCGAACGCCGGCGGGGTCACGTACGAGGGACGTCTTCTCGGGCTACCGACGGGCCAAGTGCTGTTCGCTGCTGGCTCAAATGCGATTTATGTCTATACGCCCTCGGGCAGCCCAAATCCCGCATGGCAACCGGTCATCACCAGCTTCCCCACCGATGTTCAGTTGGGAAACACTTACACTCTGCAAGGGACGCAACTCAACGGACTTTCCCAGGCGGCGATGTATGGCGACGATGCGCAGCAGGCGATCAACTATCCGCTGGCGCGAGCGCGGAACCTAGCGGACAACACCATTCGCTACTGGCGGACGGCGAACCATTCCACCATGGGCGTGGCGACAGGTACGAAGATCGTATCGACCAACGTTACCGTGCCATCCACTATCGCAACTGGCACGTATGAAGTGGTTGTGGTTGCCAACGGCATCGCCTCCAATCCCGTGACATTGACGGTCGACGTAGGTTATGGACGAGCCCAATACGTGCTGATCGATCACTACTTCGGAGGCGGGTCCCGGCTCTGGGCCTATGTCGGGGGTAACTGGCATGGTAAGGACATTCCCGCGGCCGATCTGGCCGGTATCTCCGAAGACCTGTTCGAGGCTAACACGGTTGACTGCTGGTGGAGCGGCAGCGATCTGACGGTCGCCCGCGGGTGGAAGAATCTGTAACAGTTCAAATCGAGACAATAGGAGTAAATTATGCCTAACGAACCGAGCGCAGAAGTAATCAATAAGTTACAGGCGGCTACCGCCACCATAAACAAACAATATGAGTCCGCACAGGCGCTGCCAGCGCCTCCGCTGAAAGAGCCTACGACCGCTAACGGCTCCTTGGCCCCTGCCGGAACCGCTGGAAACGCCGTTGCCAAGTATCTTCTCGTCGACCACTACTTTGGAGCAACGTCGGGAACCTTCTGGGGATATGATGGCACCACTTGGCGCGCTGCGAGCGAGACCCAGCCGTCTGATGAACAAGGCCTGCCGCAAGTGGCCTTCGCGTCCAACCGAGTGGACATCTATTGGAACGCCAGCGATGCCTTGACCATTGCCCGTTGCTGGAAGTATTTGTAACTGAATCGGACGGCTTACTCGATCTCTGGCGGACCATATCTTTCCCGCTTCGAATCGGGACGGCGGCTGTGCAGAGCCAAGAGCCAAAGATTAAGAGCTAACGGGCGGTGACTCGGGAAACATCCGGGACAGCAGCCAGCAGCCCGGTTCTCTTGACCACGACCGCAGATTCCGTCCTGCAACAAACGGGGTCAGGGTGGTGTTGGAAGATCGCTATAAGATGTTTGTCTGTCGTCGTTCTGGCATTCACGAGATGCGCGTTGAACGCTTTCTCACAGAACCGGCCGGCGTCTTCTTCAAATTACCAATCAACCGTCCACAATAAGGAGCGCTGAATTGGGAACGGGGCTTGGGCGGAAGCTCTTAACCAAGTTCCCAATTAGCCGCTCGTGCACAGCGCAGCTCCAAAGCGCACAGGAGTGACTTATGGCTCAGCAGACAACTGCGGAGAGAAGCATTTGCCCAGCACATGGCGACGCAATTCGCGTTGTGCCATTGAATGTTCCACAGGAGCTGATTGGCGAAAGAGCAGCCCCGGCGGCGGCTCCTCACCTCACCTATCGCAGTGGGCCACTGATCAAGAACGCCGAAGTGTTCACCATCTTCTGGGGGTCGGCCTGGCAGAAACCTCCGGCCAGCGATTTGCTACCGAAGGTCAACCAATTCTTTGGAGACATCCTCAAGAGCGCATTGATCGATCAATTGAGTGAGTACAGCGTGCCAGGCCAGACCATCGGTCATGGCAGCTTTACGGGAACGCTCACGATCACGTCGCCAGATCTGCACAAATCGGTGAGCGACACCGCGATCCAGCACATGCTGCAGAGTCAGATCGCTACCAACCATGCGGTGCCGCAGCCCAGTGCCAACACGCTCTATTTCATCTACGTGGAGCCGGGCGTGAAGGTGGTTCAGGGTGGCGGAGCTTCCTGCCAGACTTTTTGCGGATATCACAACGACGTCTCGGGGCAAATCTTCTACGCCGTCATGCCGTACCCTGGATGTCAGGGTTGTACCGGAAGCCTGGATCCCTTCGCGGCCCTCACCTCCACCAGTTCGCATGAACTGTGCGAGGCTATCACCGATGCAATTCCAGGGCAGGGCTGGTATGACGATAGCAATGGTGAGATCGGAGACATTTGCGCCTGGAAAACGAAGAGTGTCGGCGCATACACTGTCCAGCTCGAGTGGTCTAATCGGGCCAATAAATGCGTTTAGCCTGGCTCTTGCACATTCGTTTGAAAGGTGCTGCTCCAGCAGCCACGGGTTGTGATTCGAGAAGAAGAGCGGCGGAGGTCCACCAGCAGCCCATTGGGCTAATTTTTAAACGTGGTCAATATGCATGCATCTAATAAAGTATGCGCGTGTCTTCTCTTCCGATACTTAGCAGGGTGACATCGGTGTATTTTTGCGGGTTCAACAGCCGTGCCGAAGCAGCCAGTTTTCCTCAAAAGAGGCTTTCCAC
>DASYBJ010000487.1:0-22245 GCA_036500845.1 Acidobacteriaceae bacterium | reverse complement strand
GACGTGCTGCGCGATGAGGGTCTCGCGTACGCGCAGAAGCTTGCGGCGGGAATCGCTGCGACCGCATCGCATGCATGGGATATGCACCACCACTTTCCAGTACACCGGGCGACCGTGGCAAGGTTGCCTCGTTGTGATGCCGCCCTCACAGAGATCGCCCGCTGGCTGCGGGCGACTCTGGAGGATGGCATACATCCCGAGCAAGCATTCACTGACATTCGTTATGCAATGGGTCGCTCGGATCCTCTGGACCCTCAATACAAGGCACAGCGCTTAGATACTGGTAGATGGCCCACAAATCGTGATCGGTCATGCCTTTGTAACTGGGCCATGGCATGATCTGCAGCAACTCGCCGTCGAACGGCGGCGTCAGGCAGTTTGTGGTGATGGTTTCTGAGCAGTTGGGATGGAGATGATCAAGGTCCTTACCCGTCCTCATGATGATGCGGAACTCCTCAAAGGTGCGGCCGCCCTCCGGTCTCCCGGTCTTGTCCGGTGTAAGGTTGCGAGAAATGATGTCGGGAGAGTCTGGGCCCTCGAGCTTACCGAAATTTCTGCCGCCGCCCAGGTAGGTCGCTGGATTAATCTGAGCGGGCAGGCCAAAGAAGGGGTTGCCAGTTGGTAGATATTCCGTCTGCGGACCGGCGGAGTGGCATCCATTGCAATCTCCGGCTCCGTTCACCAGATAGCTGCCCAATCCGACGGCCTTCCAATTTTTCTCATCAACCTTTAAATGGACGGGGGCTATTTCAAAGCCTCGTCGTATCCGAGCGTCATCTCCGTGATCATCATCATCGTTGGCGCTCACGTGTTGAGAGCTGCTGACCATTGCCGCCACCAGGACCCCAACACAGATGGCAATAGGCCACACGAGCCCGACAAACCGATCTGTCTTCATTGTGTTTATCCTTTTGGGCTGGTTGGCGTTAGGGGATACGAACAATTCCAGCCGGCGGCATCATACACGGCGGGGTCTCGGAATCATCGTTAATTCGCGTGTGTGCACCATTTGGGTGCCCTAATTTTTTGCTAAGGCCCGGGAAAAAGCAGATCCCTCGGCTTCGCTCGGGATGACAGTCCTATTCCGATCCCGGATTCCTGGTCAGTCCCTTAAGCACCAAATTTAATCAGAGATTCCCTAGGGCCTGTTAACACTATTAGGGCGAACAGGCCCTAGGGAGTTCTGAAGTGATTGACGGAGCTCTTCACCCCATCGCTTTCGCCGGTGGCCTCCACCGAGTCAACTGTGTAGTAGTAGGTTGTCTGCCGCTTAAGACTGTCAAGGCGTACGCGGAAAAGCGTCGATGAGTGATCCGGGTTTAACCTGATCGGAGATTTGGCAGTCTCGATCAGGCTCTTTGGATCCGTACCATAGTGCACGATTCCGTAATGCACGGGAGAACCACCGGGGTTGTTCGTTTTCCAGTTGATAACCGTCAAATGCCCCTTCGCTAACTCGACCTTTGGCCCTTGGATGATACGCACCCGCGCGGGTTTTGGAGTCGTGGGACTTTCCTGAGCGAGCAGGCCGCCGCTTAAAACCGAGATCGCCAATATCAGAAGCACTCTGTTCATCTTCACGCGTTCACACTTCGAAGAATTATTCTAGGTGATCAAAAGAGATAAGTAACCGCGGTTGACCGCTTCCGCGATAACTCACTCCGGCTTGTCTGCTCGCCTGCGGAGCCAGAGAAGAGATGCACTCGCCCATTCCCGCTGCTTAGGCATTTGCGCTACGGAATAGGCTGGCTCGGTAGAGGCGCAACGTTGCAGATAGCCGATGCGCAAGGCGGTAGAGGCGGAGTCGGGATCAGCGACTCGTTCCCTTGGGTCGCAGCTGAACCGCCCTTCATGCAAGCGCCCGTAAAAGTGTCGATGTTGAGATAAGGTCTTGTAAAACCGTCCGACAATGTTTCCAGAAATTTAACGATCTGGTTCTCTTCCTGATCCGTCAAGCCAAGATTGCCGGAGGTCATATCAATATTGTTTCGCACCTCTGGCATAGGCCAGCAGTCTACTTTTTCTGTCGTTCCTTTCGGGCAATGTCCTGAAGTGACCGGGTACGCATATTTGTCGCGGGTGTTGTAGAAATGTACGAGCTGCTTCAGGCTCTTAATGTAGCCGTTGTGAAAGAACCCTTTTTGAAAGTAAGGCCCGGGGGCTTCGGTGGTGGGACATTGTGGCGGTGTCATCGCCACGTTGCGCGCGGTAGACACTTGCATTTGGCCGTCGACGGTGGGCGCGTACTGTACCCAATTCAGATTCGGGTTGGGGCCGGAACCGAATCCGCTTCTGAGGAAAGTCCCGAGTCCCAAATCTCTGTAACCGAAGCCCTCAGGATTGGCAATGAACCCGTAGGAATCCGGCTTGGTCTGATAATAGAAAGCGTCCCGGGGATTCAGCGGAACGCCCTCGTTGGCCGAGCCGAAGCAGGTGAACAGAGGGTTCACCATGGCGGCCGCGCTGGTGTCGGTCTGACCTGTTTTGAGAGTGGTTCCTCTTCCGTCGAGGTGGCATGAATTGCAGTTGCCCTTGCCGTTGAATAGCCGGAAGCCGGCCATCTCGTCCGCTGTGAGCGTGTACTTGCCGGCCAGAAAGGCGTCGAATTTCGACGAGAATGCGCTCACCTGCACGGATTGCTCGAAAGCATCAATGGATTGCGCCCAGTGGTCATAGACCGTGTTTGCCCGGGTTCGGTGGCTCGGACTAAGAGGAACCGGCGTGGTATTCCCGGCAAACACGGCCGCCCCTCCAGGGGTTGCGCAGATACGCTCAGTCTCGGGTGGAAAATCGATATCGAACGAGCCTACGCCCCAGACCTCTTCAAAAAGGGGGCGATACACGGCGTGCGAAAGGCGGAACGCAACGCAGGCAGTGTCGGGGAAGCCCATTTCTTGCGTATCGACTGGAGGACCTTGTGCCTGTTCGGCATCCGGAACCCTAAGCTTAAATCCGGTCGCGCGAGAATCCCAAAAGTTTCCACCGAAGAATAGGCCCTGTACCTGGTTGTATTGAAGTACCGGGAAGAATGGTGCGTACGTGTGTCGCTGCGCTGTCCGCTTGCCCGCCCGAGAGTGAACCGTTCCGGGAAACGCGATCATTGTCAGGTTGACGGAGGGGATCGGTCCGCTAAAGCCGGTGTATGGCATGTGGCAAGACGCGCATGCTTGGTTTTTGTTCGGTGACATGTTGCTGTCAAAAAGCATAAGCTCACCGAGCGTTTCGGTTGCTTCAGTTCCGGTATTCTGCGCGACCGGCGGCTGACCTCTGACAATCGGATGCTCTAAGGCATGCCACCGCGCAAGTGCTCTGTTTTCGATGACGTCCACCTCCCGTTGAACCCGAGCAATCTCGGAACTCAAGTCGGACGGGAGGATGCCCGGCGGGTACGGGTTGTAGGCGGGCGCAGATGCAGCTTCACTTTGGCCGCGCACACGATGAGTAGTGATGGACACCGCGACCCCGATCGTCGCACAGGCCGCGACCAGTGCTATCAATCTCGTCGTTCTCATGAAGAGCCCCTTAGACCATTAGAGTTCGGGTTCCATTAAAAGCTGCGCCCATGCACTTTCACAAGAATAGCGATTGCCCAGACTTTCGGAACCATCACGAGTCCTAAACGGGAGCGAGACGGCACAGGTCTAAGACTACGCCCCTTCAGTATTAGGGCCTGATAACGGAAATTAGGGCCTGTTAACAGGCCCTAGTAATTCCAGCTGTCAGTGGGATGGTGCAAGACATGTCTCTCTCGGCTCGTTCATTATTTACAGCAGCGCAGTAGGTCGTGTAGCATGACCAATCTCGCGGCCGATCCACAGTTGCGCGCGAACACTTCGTCTCTATGCGAATGCCAACGGGTTGGCCAAAGTGGTTGCTGATGATTGTAGCGGGCGCCTGCACGTGGGCGCTGGTCGAAATCGCGCTAACCCCTCACGCGACCCGCGCATCGGGACAATCAGAATATGTGACCACCGGTGTTTTTACGACAGCGCACCCTACGGCATTCGCGGCGGTGAAAGATTTTGTGAACATGCACCCAAAGCATCCGGTGCAACCCATCGCCTACACTCACACCGTGCATCTCGCCAAGGGGTTGCAGTGTCCGTTTTGCCACGTGGGCGTGGATCAAGGACCCGAGGCGCGCATTCCGGGCGTGACAGTCTGCATGAGCTGTCATCAGGTAATCGCCACCGACCGCCCCGAGATCAAGAAGATCGCCGCTTACAAGGCGCGCGGTGAAGAAATCCCCTGGGTGCGCGTCTACGACTACAGCGAGTCGGCGCACGTGAAATTCAATCACGCGCCGCACATCCGCGCGCAAGTCGACTGTTCCAATTGCCACAGCGATATGACCAAGCAGACCACGGCCGAACGAAAAGTAGACATGAACATGGGTTTTTGTATCGCGTGCCACAAACAAAAGCAGGTTTCGATCGATTGCGAGACCTGTCACTATTGACGGATCGGCTACCGGCGAATTTTTATGCAACGGCGTGACTTCATCAAAATCTCGGCTCTCTCCGGCGCCATGGCCACGCTCGAAGCCTGCCGCAGTCCAGAGCAGCAGCTCATCCGGTTCGTTCCGGAGGAAGAGCTGATTCCCGGAATCGCGACCTGGAAACCGAGCGTCTGCACGCTATGCTCCGCGGGCTGCGGCCTGCAAGTGCGCGTCATGCAAGGCGACGCCGAAGTCGTGCGCCGGGGGCAGTACGGCCTGATGAAGATGGGCCTGGCGAAAAAGCTCGAAGGCAACCCTCAACATCCCGTCAACCTGGGAAAGCTGTGCGCGCGCGGCCAAGCGGGTCTTCAGGTGCTCTACCATCCCGACCGCATCACGCACCCGATCAAGCGCAGCGGCTCGCGCGGCTCCGGCGAATTTCAGGAGATAACCTGGGACGACGCGCTGAAGGAATTGGCTTCGCGTCTGGCCACTCTGCAATCATCAAATTCCGCGAACTCACTGGCCTTCCTTGCGCGGCCTATGCGCGGCCAGCGCCGCGAATTGATCGAGCGATTCCTCAAAGCTTACGGCGCACCGCCGGCAGTCTGGTACGAACCTTTCGACGAAACCGTGTTGCGTCAGGCAAATCTGCTGAGCTTCGGCCGCGCCGCGCTGCCAACATTCGATCTCCGCCGAGCCGACTATGTGATCTCCTTCGGTGCCGATTTCCTCGGCACCTGGAACTCTCCGGTCGCGCAATCGATAGGTTATGGCGAGATGCGTCAGGGTCGGCCCGGACGCCGCGCTAAGTTCGTGCAGGTCGAATCGCGTATGTCGCAGACCGGTGCCAACGCCGACGAATGGATTCCCTGTCGGCCCGGAACGGAAGGCACGCTGGCGCTGGGCATAGCGCACGTCATCTTGAGCGAAAAGCTCGCGCCCGGGGGTCCAACATCGCCCGCAGGATCACTGGAAGGATCGCGAGCCGGGTCAGTGATCGCTGGCTGGTCCGCCGGGCTGCCGGACTTCGCCCCGGCAGCGCTCGAGAAGCAGACCGGAGTCAGCGCCGCCGTCATTACGCGTCTCGCGCACGAGATCGCGCAAACCGGATCGGCCGTCGCCATCATCGGCGGTGCGCCACTCGCCCACACAAACGGTTTGTTCAGCGCACTGGCAGTCAATGCCTTGGAATCATTGATTGACACGGGCCGTGACCAGAGGCCGATTCTCGGATTCATGTCCGAGCCCGAGCTTGGCGATGCCGCGCAATCCGCGGTGCCGCTGCAGGGGAGCCTTGCAAGCCTCAACGGGTTGGCGCAAGCCGCGTTGCTTGGCCAGCCGCACGCGCCCCAGATGCTGCTGCTTTACGACGCCAATCCAATTTTCTCTGCGCCGCCGGGAGTGCGAATCCGCGAAGCCATCGCCAAAATTCCCTACATCGTCAGCTTCGGCAGCTTCATCGACGAAACCAGCGCGCAGGCCGATCTTATCTTGCCGGACCACGCGCCGCTCGAATCCTGGCTCGACAGCATTCCCGAGTCGGGCTCATTCCAAGCGGTTGCGAACCTCGCGCCGCCCGCCGTCGCCCCGCTGCACGACACGCGCGCCATGCCCGACGTGCTGCTTGGTCTTGCACACCAGCTTGGTGGCGACGTCGCTAAGGCGCTTCCTTGGACGACTTTCGACGCCCTGCTGCGCGCCGCGTTCATTCCGCTCCGCACGCGCGGCGGCTCCATCAACAAAAAGACGGACGACGAATTCTGGAGCACTGCGCAAGAACAAGGTGGCTGGTGGAGCGATGCCCCCACCGCGCACGCCGCCGGAGCGCAGGGAGGCGGATCGCAGGGGGCCGGATCACACGCCGGATCGCAGCCGGCCGCGGCCACATCATCTCTTGTGCCAGCGGCCAAGCACGCGCCCATGGCGCCGGCCGCACCTGAATTTGCCGGTACCCCCGCTGAGTTTCCTTTCCATTTTCTTCCGTACGTCTCGCAAGCTTTTGGCGATGGTTCGCTCGCGCATCTGCCTTGGATGCAGGAGCTGCCCGACGTACTCACCACGGCGATGTGGTCGAGCTGGGTCGAGATCAATCCCAAGACCGGCGAGCGGCTGGGTATTCGGCAAGGCGATCTGGTGGAAATCGCATCGCAGCAGGGAAGCGTGCGTGCTCCCGCGGTTCTGTCTCCCGGAATCGCGCCCGACATTGTGGCGATGCCGGTCGGTCAGGGACACGAGAACTTCGGCCGGTTCGCCACCGGCCGTGGTGCGAACCCGCTCTCGATTCTCGCGCCGCTCGCCGAACACCAAACCGGGTCGCTCGCTTGGGCCGCAACCCGGGTCAAGCTCGCTCGCGCGGGTGGACCCGAGCAGGCCAAGCTCATATTGTTCGCGGGAGGAATGCGCGGCTTCCCCCACGAGGAAGAGCCACGCTAGTTTTTTGCGTTGAGGAATGGTCCGCGTAGAGCGGAGGGAAGGCAGGCGAAATCCTATGTCTCACAAGTGGGGAATGGTGGTGGATCTGGACCGTTGCACCGGATGCGAAGCGTGCGTGGTCGCGTGTCATGCCGAAAACAATATCCCCACGGCGGGCGCGGATCAGGCGGCACTCGGCCGCGCGAAGCACTGGATTCGCGTCGAGCGCTACTGGGAGGGCGATTTCCCCGACGCGCGCATCCGCTTTCAGCCAGTCCTCTGCCAGCAATGCGAACAGGCGCCGTGCGAGCCCGTCTGCCCCACCTATGCCAGCTATCACACGCCCGAAGGGCTGAACGCGCAGATCTACAACCGTTGCATCGGCACACGCTTCTGCGCCAACGCCTGCCCGTACAACGTGCGCTTCTTCAATTTCTTCAATCCGCAATGGGATATGCCACTCGAGTTGCAACTCAATCCCGACGTCTCCCTGCGCACTGTTGGCGTCATGGAGAAATGCACGTTCTGCACGCAGCGCATCAAGGCAGCTGAGATTCAGGCCGAAGCGGAAAAACGCGATCTGAAGGATGGCGAATTCAATCCCGCTTGCGCACAATCCTGTGCGTCCAAGGCCCTGGTCTTCGGCGATCTGAACGATCCCAATAGCGAAGTCTCGCGGCTGGAGCGCTCGAATCGCGGCACCAAGCTTTTGGGTGAACTCGGCACCAAGCCTAACGTGACCTATCTCGAACGAGGCACCTGGGAAGATGCAAAGAACGGCTGAACAAATCGAGCAGGATCTGCTGCGGCCGGTCTTCCACACGAGCAAGAAGTATTGGGTCGCCGTGGCGTTCGCGACCAGCCTCTTTTTCGCGGGCGTGGCCGCGTTTTGTTACCAGGTCTATGCCGGGATTGGCGTCTGGGGCATCAACTCCCCCGTGTTCTGGGCCTTCGACATCACAAATTTCGTCTTCTGGATCGGCATCAGCCACGCCGGCACGTTGATCTCCGCGATTCTGCGTCTCACCAACGCCACCTGGCGCCGCCCGGTCACCCGCTGCGCGGAGGCCATCACTGTCTTCTCGGTTTTGATCGGCGCCCTCATTCCGCTTTGCCACATTGGGCGCCCGTGGCTCGCTTTCTGGATGATTCCTTACCCCAGTGAGCGCCGCATCTGGCCGAATTTCCGCTCGCCGCTCGCCTGGGACTTCTTCGCGATCGCAACCTATCTCACCGGCAGCACCATCTTTCTGTTGCTGCCGACCATCCCGGACTTCGCCGCCATCCGCGACACCGCCACCGGGTTGCGCAAGAAGATCTACCGGGTGTTGGCGCTGGGATGGCAGGGCACGCCGCGTCAATGGCAGCGCCTGGAAACCGCCATGCACATCATGGCCATCGCCATCGTTCCGGTCGCCGTCTCGGTGCACACCATCGTCTCCTGGGACTTTGCCATGACGCCGGTGCCCATGTGGCACTCCACGATCTTCGGCCCCTACTTCGTCGCCGGCGCGATCTTCAGCGGCATCGCCGCCCTGATCCTCACCATGGCAGTGCTGCGAAAGGTCCTGCGCTTGGAGGAATATCTCAGGCGCATCCACTTCGAGAACCTCGGCAAGCTGCTCCTGACCATGAGCTTGCTCTGGTTCTACTTCACCTTCGCCGAGCGGCTGACCACCTGGTACGGGAACGCCCCGCCGGAGATGGTTGTTTTCTGGGACAGCATTCGCAAGAACTTCGCGCCGCTGTTCTGGATCATGGTGTTCTGCAACTTCCTCATCCCTGTGCCCATCCTTGGCATCAAGCGCCTCCGTACCATCACCGGAACCGCGATCGCATCGTGCACGGTCGTCGTAGGCATGTGGCTCGAGCGCTTCCTCATCATCGTGCCGTCGCTCGAGCACAAGTTCCTGCCCTACTCTTGGGGGACCTACCGGCCCACCTGGGTGGAAGACACGCTGATGGCTGCGAGCTTTGGCTTCATGGCTCTGCTCTACTTGCTGTTCTCGAAATTCGTGCCCATGATTTCCGTGTGGGAGATGAAGGTCGGACTCCAGCCCCACGGGGGAGTTCCGGTCGCCACGGCCGAAGGTGAGCATCATGGCTTGGTGCTGGAAGGGCCGCTGCCCACGGACGTGGTCGAATGAAAGCCCTCTATGCTCTCTACCCCGATCCGGAGGCCGCGCAGCGCGCCGTCGACTCCTTGCGTGCCGCCAGCACCGAACTCAAGTTCGACGCGCAGCAGATCGTCATCCTTTCCGGTGAGCCACACGAGGGCTACGAATTTACCGACGAGCACGCCACCAGGCGCCCCTACCGCTGGGCGGTACTCGGCGCCGCCGTTGGCGGCACGCTGGGTTATTTGCTCACTACGCTTACGCAGAAGTCCTACCCGATTCCTACCGGCGGCATGTCCATCACTCCCGTGTGGACCAACGGCATCATCGTCTACGAAATGACCATGCTCGGGGCCATCCTCACAACGCTGGTGGTTCTGCTCGCCGGCGCGGGGCTGCCGAATTTCAAAGACGGAATTACGGATCCTGAGATCTGGACGGGAAAGATACTGGTAGGCGTTGCCGATCCGCCGGAAAATTCGCAAGCGGAACTTGCGACGCGCCTCCGGCAAGCAGGCGCGTCGGAAGTCAAGCAATTCGCCGGGATTTCCTCTTAGCCCCTCCCTGGGAGGCTATTTCTTACGATCCGGCCTTGATATCCGTCACATGGATCGTCTTGGTCGACGCGTTCAGCGTTCCCGTCACTTTCACCTTCGAGCCGGCAAACGTGGCAGGTTTTTTCTGATCGTCGAGCTGATAGACGGTGTGAGTAGCGGGATCTACGAGCGCGTACTGTCCGCCCAGCTTTACGCAGCGGTCGGTGCAATCCTTCGCGCTTTCACCTTTTTTCATCATCACCTGGTGTCCGCCCAAAGCGGCGCACTGGCTGTCCATGATCTCGCCGGTAAACGTCTGTGGACTCTGGGCAAAAATGCTCATCGAGACGAACAGATAACCGCCGGCCACGTACATCGCTAGTTTCATCATCGAATCGGTCTCCTTAGGATGGCTTGCCAGCGAAAGCTTTCCGCGAGCGGCGCCGGAACAAGCAAGGTCCGACAGGCCCCGGGAATCGCCGCAACTCTACGACGTTCAGGAGACTTGCATAGGCTTCCCGGCATTGTCAATCCCGGCCTATTCCACCAGATACACAATTCGCAGTTCGGCTGCTATGACCGAGATAAAACGGACTCCCTCGAGGCGCTCTGTGAGCACGATTCATCCCGGCGATTCGAAGAAGTTGCTACGTGTTTCCCTACGACTTCAGCCGGTTCCATGAATGAGCTTTGCTTCGAAGTCCGTACGTCAGCGCATAGGGGTAGCTGGAAAGCCATTCGGATCTCATATCGTGAAATCCGTCCGAGGTCTTTGCTGAGAACACTTGACAGCGGATATCGACAGTAGTGTACCGTGGGTGCCGATTAACAAGTTAGTTAACATAACGAGCGAAAAACAGATCCCTGATGGCTGGACTAACTAGAGGAGGATATATGGACAGGCGAACCGAGCGCAAAACATCAATCAGACAGATGCTTATCAATCGAATGTCACGCTATCTGGGAATACTACTCGTAGCCCTGGCGGTCAGCTTGTATTCAGTCGCCCAAGTTGAAAGGGCAACAATCACGGGAAATGTCACCGATAAGAATGGTGGCGCAATTTCTGGCGCGACGGTTCGGGTTATCGAGGAGGGTACCAATCAAGTCCATCAACTGCAGACAGACAGCGCGGGTCTGTACACGGTAGGCAATCTGACGCCCGGCAGTTACACGGTCGAGATTGAGGCAGCAGGATTTTCAAAACACGTCAATAAAGGATTCGTTGTACAGGTTGGGCAGACTGCAAGATTAGATATTGCCCTGGAAGTAGGTGCCGTTACCCAATCGGTCGAAGTAACAAGCACCGTTCCAGTTCTCCAAAGTGAGAATGCCTCGGTAGGACAAGTGATCGCACCTACAGCGGTACAGCAATTGCCTCTCAATGGCAGGAATATGACACAGCTGGCGATCATAACTCCCGGCGTCACTGGCTTGAACTACGCGCCGACGAACACGATTGGATCGGGGGTTCGACCAGACGAGCTTCGTCCTGGCGGCACGACCATTGAGGCCAACGGCGCGCGGGATAGTGCAAACAAATTGCTCTTGGATGGTGTCGATAACACAGAGATGATCGCGCAAACACAAATTGTGCGGCCCAGCGTCGACTCGCTCCAGGAATTCAACATCATTACGAGTAATGCCGGGCCTGAGTACAACCGTGGCGCGGGTGCAATTCTGGTGACGAGCACCCGTTCTGGATCGAATGCCTTTCATGGGTCTGTCTACGAGTACATCCGAAATTCCGCGGTGGATGCCAAAAACTATTTCGTTCGGCCGGGCACGCCAAATCCCTTATATCGATTGAATGATTTCGGAGGGAGATTGGGTGGCCCTATCAAGCGGAATAAAGCATTCTTCTTTGTAAACTACGAAGGCTATTATGAACAGGCGGCCGGCACGCAGGTAAATTCAGTGCCTACGATGGCTGAGAGGGCGGGCAACTTCCAAGGGGTAGCCAATATCTTCGATCCGCTGACCACCACAGCCTCTGGATCGACTTATAAACGGACACAGTTTACAAACAACACTATTCCTGCTTCGCGCTTTGATCCCATCGCATATCAACTAATAAACTCCTATCCACTTCCGCAGACGACCGCGTTGGTGAACAACATCGTGACATACCCTCTCAAGAAGAGTAACGACAATCGGGGCGATGCTCGAGTCGATTATCAGATCTCGCCAAGTCAGACGCTCTTCGCGCGCTACTCAATCGACGACACCCAAATACAGATGCCGAATACGTTCAACGATAGTATCGGAGGCAATGAAGGGGCGTTTTCAGGACCGGAGGCTGATCGGGGTCAGCAGGGTGTGTTGTCCTATAACCAGGTTATTACACCAACACTCGTTGGCGAGTACCGTTTCGGGTTTAATCGATTTACGAGTTTTCTCTTACCATCTAACTTGACGTCGCCGATTTGGGCGCAAATCCCAGGAAGGACGCCGATGCCTGGTTTCCAGCCAAGCGGCTCCGGCGCGGGTCCAGTTGCGCCAATCATCAGCCCCTCTGGCTTTGGAGGCCTCGGCAATTCGCGCTCCGAGCCTGAGATTCGAAGGGAACATCTTTGGGAGAATATTGGAACCATCTCGTGGGAACGCGGCAGGCATAGCTTCAAGTTCGGCGTTGATACCCTCCATCACCTGATCAGCGAGACCGATTCACCTCCAGGACAGAGCCCGTTCGGTAGATTCAATTTTGATAGCAATTTTACGAATAACCCAGCCTCCACCACTGGGACCGGGAATTCGATAGCTTCCTTTCTGCTCGGCTATCCAGCGTCTACGGTACGCGATTTGTTTCTGCCTGGAACGGCACATGTTTATGGGAACGAATATAACTTTTTCGCAGGTGACAATTGGCGTATCACCCCGAAATTGACATTAAATATCGGGCTTCACTATGAGATCGATACGCCGTACGCGGAAGCTCACCACTACTGGGTAAACTTCAACCCTGCCAACGCAGCAGTGGAGCTTGCGGGCCAAAATGGTGTTTCGAATTCGGCAAACTGGCAAACAGATTACGGCTCCATCGGGCCGCGTCTGGGCTTTGCCTATTCCGTGAACGAAAAGACCGTCTTACGTGGGGGCTATGGTGCCTTTTATGATCCACAGGCAAACCAGGGGACGACAATACGGCAGGAACGTCAGTGGCCATACGATCTGGTTTACACACTTTCGCCCGGAACATTATTTCCCTCGAATAGAGTTTCCCAGGGTTTCCTGACACCATCCCAGATTCCTCCCTCTGTTTTTGCAGTTCCGTTTGGAACACTGAAAGGAATTGATCATCATTTCAAGAATGCTTCGGGACAACAGCTCAACCTGAGTTTGCAAAGACAGTTGACGTCCCGTTCGTCTTTCACCATGGGATATGTAGCCTCTCTGACTCGTCACCTGTCGTGGAACAATCCCATTGATCAGCCTCCTCCAGGTCCCGGCAACATCCAGGCGCGAAGACCGTTCAATGCGCAATATCCCAACGTTACCGCAATTGCCTACTACGAGTCCGTAGGCGTCGGCTCATACAACTCGCTTCAGACAAGTTTTCAACAACGGTTGGCCCACGGATTATTTCTCACTGCGAATTACGTGTGGGCTCATTCCTTAGATAATGCTCCCTATGACGGTGGGGTGAACGGTCCGATTCCCCAAAATCCATACAACCGGGATGCCGATTACGCGTCATCGGACAATGACATCCACAATCGGGTGAATGTCTACGGAACCTACGAATTGCCATTCGGCCCAGGGAGAGCCTTTCTCAACACCGGTTCCGTCCTCGATCGCTTCGTCTTTGGGGGGTGGCAGGTGAACGGCATCTTCGTTGGCCAGTCAGGTCTACCGTTCACGGTAACAATAAGCGGGACGCCGACGAATACAGGCGCCTCAGCGAGCCGCGCGAATGTTGTCCCTGGTGTTGCCCAGTATCCGGCAAAGAAGACTGTCGCGCAGTGGTTCAATCCGGCCGCGTTTACTTCGCCCACTCCCTACAATTGGGGGAATGTCGGAAGAAACAGCCTCAGAGGACCGAATGAGATCGACGTTGATTCGTCGGTCGAGAAGCACTTTCCGATTAGGGAAGGTACTTTCGTACTATTCCGCGTAGAGTTCTTTAATATGTTCAACCATCCTCAGTTCCAGGTTCCTGCAGCCGTGATTAATGCTGGAGGTGCCGGGACGATTACTGCAACGTCGAACACAGCACGCCAAATGCAAGCGGCGGTAAGGTTGACTTTCTAAGCCAAGAACGTTGTATTTGGCAAGGTATGAAGTTGCCACGGTACGACACAAGTCGAACTGCGGGGACTAACTTGTGTAGGGGGTAACTGATGATAAGTGCTGTAAATAGAAGAAGAGCTCTTCTGCCTTTGGCGCAACCTCGATCTACATCCACCAAAGCTGGCGATACACACGCTATCTCGGAAATCCGAGCTTTCGCCGTGCGCTCAGCTACGGGAGGCGGTGGATCCTATGTGGTGCTTCAAGTAAGAACCGAATCAGGATTGGCCGGGTATGGGGAATGCAGATGGATCTCCGGCTCTGACCTGAAGGGTGCAAAGCAGGCGATTACAGGGAGATCAGCATCCGCCTACGAAGCACTTGGGCCCATGGTTCCACCAGAGATGCGGGCAGGCTTGGACATGGCGTTACTGGACATTCTGGGCAAGGCTACCAATGCCCCTGTATATCGAGTCCTAGGTGGCCCGACGCGGAACAAAGCACGCGGTATCGTGCGACTAAGCGGAAAATCCGACGAAGAACTGCAGCAGGATCTTCAGAAGCAGCTCGCCGTGGGTTTCCGTGCTTTTCTTGTCCCTATTCCGGCACCGGAGGCACGAAACCAGGGCAGCGCATTCATTCAAGTTGGAGTGACGCGTTTCAAGGCGATGCGTGCCACTGCGCCTGATGCGGATTTCGCGTTTGAATCCCGCGAGCAGTTAACACCTAGCGACACCGCAACCCTTGCTGCGGCTGTGGAGTCGCTGCATCCCTTGTGGTTCGATGAACCCTGTCCGGTTTCGAATCTCTCGACTCTCCAGAAGGTTGCCGGGGAAACAGTAGTTCCTATCGGCTTTGGTCGCGATATTTCGAATCCGGGCACCTTTCAAGATCTCCTGCGTCAAGGGTTAGTCGATCTGCTTCGACCCGATCTGCTCACCCATGGTATCTCGGGTGTTCGAAGGCTGGCGGCGATGGCCGAGACATACTACGTAGCTGTCTCACCTTGGCATGAGGCCGGTCCGATCGCTACTGCGGCGACCCTTCATCTTGCAGCGAGCATTCCGAATTTCTTTATCGCCCAATTGCCCAGCTCCGCATCAGCTACGCTCCATGACGGGTTCTTCGACCTTCCGCAAGGTCCGGGACTCGGCGTCGATGTGGATGAGAAGGAACTCGAGAGGAACCAAATCGCATGAATCGGCGAACATTTCTTGGTGGAGCAGCAGCGCTTTCGGCTGTCGTACCTGGGTCTCGGATTGCAGCTGCGATTCCCGGCGCCCGCACACCTGACCTGTGCGGATGTGATCCGTTCATCGCCCAGGCGGCTGGGAAACAGGGCGCAGGCGGCAACGCATTTCTCGATATAGGTTCCGGGCTGAAAGTTACTAACCTCAAAGTCTTCGGCGTCTCGTTGACGCCAAGCTCCGACCGCCCGTACGTCTTTGTCAAGCTCGAGACAAATCAGGGTCTCGTTGGCTGGGGGGAAGGAACTCTCGAGGGTAAAGCTCAGGCTGCAATGTCCTGCATTCAAGACTTTCGTGACTTCGTCATTGGCCAAGACCCGATGCAGGTCGAGCATCATTGGCAATCGATGTATGTCCAGAGCTTCTATCGGGCCGGTCCGGTCATGGGATCCGCGATTTCTGGCATTGATCAGGCACTCTGGGACATTCGCGGGAAGGCTCTAGGCGTCCCTGTTTATAAACTTCTTGGCGGACCCCACGACGAACGCGGAGTGCGCGGCTACTATCACGCGGAAAATGCACGGACAGATGAGGATCTGGCGCGGTTGCGTGAAACTGCCCTTCAAGAGGGAGTTTCCTGTTTCAAAATTGGACTTCCCGATCAGGACTACGAATGGATCGAGACAAACGCAAAAATCAATCGCGCGATCAAGCATATGCAGCGGATGCGCGAGAAACTTGGTGATTCAATCGACATCGCTGTTGACTTCCACGCGAAGACAAGTCCCAGCGTGGCTTCCATCCTGGTCAAGGAAGTTGAACCGCTCCATTTGCTATGGGTGGAAGAGCCTTGTCCTCCGGAAAATGTGCAGGCAATGGGGCGCGTCGCCAGCCGCTCGACTACGCCGATCGCGACAGGCGAGCGGCTGGTCGCGGCATATGGTTGCCGAGAGTTGATCGAAATGGGCATTGTCGACATTTTGCAAACGGATATCAATCACGTCGGCGGTGTTACCGGCCTCTGGAAAGTCGCGGCCATGGCAAACATCTCGAATGTTTCAATGGCACCTCATGCGTGTGAAGGACCAATCGGCGGTCTTGCTACCTTGCACGTCGATTCTTCTATGCCCAATTTCCTGATCCAGGAAATTTGCAGCTTCGTAAAGCCTGGAGAGAAGGAGGAGATCTGGGCTGAGTGGTTTGGTTTTCCTGCAATGCGAATGGTAAACGGCCGCTTTCCGCTACCATCGAAGCCCGGCCTTGGCTTTGAGCTGAGCGAAGCTTCATTGGCGAAATATCCGTTTGGCGGTTCAAAACCGATGGCGCGCGTCTTCCATCAGGATGGCTCGGTCGCTGAATGGTGATGCTGTGGTCCCAGGGGTGAACGGTGGTTGAGCCAGGTAGGAACAATTGGTCGCGGCGTAAATTTCTCGGAACGACCGGCGGTACAGCTCTTGTCGGGGCTGCAGGGCTCCTTAGAGGATTTGCTGAACCTGTCGGGCCGCGACCGAGAGGAAGAACAATCACTGATATCCGAACGATGACCATTGTTGGTGAGCGGACCTACGTGTTCGTCAAGATTCTTACCAACGATGAACACTATGGAATTGCTGAGGCATACGGGACGCCGGCGATCGGCGTAAAGGAGCAGATCCAAACGCTCAAACCGCTGCTCCTGGGAAAAGATCCTCTAGAAATCGACTCTATCTATACCAATCTGGGCGTTGGAGGTCCTGCGCTTTCAGGAACTCGGACCGATGGTTCGGCCCACAGCCTCATGCGGGCGGCCAGCGGCATCGAGATGGCTTTATGGGACCTGGCAGGCAAGCTACTGAACGTCCCGACATCAATCCTTCTCGGGGGCAGGTTCCGCGATAGAGTTCGAGTCTACGATCACGCCACACCTAGGGATATGTTGGATAAATCATCCTGCCGGGAATGGGCGCAGAAGATAAAGTCCGATCCAAGCGGCTTTACTGCGCACAAAATAGGCTTTCGCCATACGAACCCTGCCACCGACAGTGCACGAGATACAGCCAATCGCGTTCTAACCACAAAGGAATTGATCGAGATTGCCCAAGGATTTGAAAACTGCAGAGAAGCAATCGGCTGGGACCATGATCTTATGGTGCACTGCCATTGGGAGTATGACTTGCGCACGTCCATCCAGTTGGCGGAGGCCGTTGAGCCGATCAAGCCGCTGTGGCTCGAGGATCCGCTCCCAGTTGACTATTCCGAGTCGTGGAAAAGACTATGCGCGAGCTCCCGCGTCCCTATCTGCACAGGTGAGAACCTGGAACGGCGGGAAGGCTTCAAGGATTTCATCATCAATCAGGGATGCGATATTTTGAATCCCGATCTACGGAATAGCGGGGGATTTCTGGAGACCAAGCGGATTGCCGACATGGCCCAGATCTTCGGCCTGCCTATGGCGACTCACAATACCGGCAGCCAGTTACACACGTGGGCGAATTGCCAATGGGCCGCATCCATCCGTGACTATCTCGCATGCGAAACGATCACCGGCCAGGGTGGCTGGATGGACCAGGTACTACTGCTAGACGGTCCCTATATCAAAGGTGGACACATCCAAGTCACCGGCAAGCCTGGCCTCGGGGTCGAGTTGAATCCCGACGTCGTCAAAGCCCACCTCGCAGAAGGAGAACACTGGTGGGGGTAAATCAATCGGGGGTGAATCAACCAGGCATAAGCGCCAAACTGCATGCATCGGTAGAGGGCGACAGCTCACGTGAAGCTCTGATCTCAACAACCGATATGGTAGGACCTATCGCGCGCAGGTGCTTGGAACTTTGCGAGGGCCGAGGCCCGAGGCGTCCATGAGGAGCTGCAAGGTTTGATGGACGATGGGGAGTCGGAGGGTGATGCCGCAATAAGCCCAAGCGAGGTTAAGGTGCTCAAGCGCCCGAGCGAACGCGACGAGGCCTTCGACGGCAGGTGTACCGTCGGCTGGGTCGTAGCGAAGGCGGCGGATAGAGTCCTTCGGGAGGGTTTCAGCGTCGATGAGCTCGAGGCCGATGGGATGGCGATGTTCGATCCACTGCCGAATCTCGCTGCAGGGACCACAGGTGCGAGCAATATAGAGGCGTGCGGGTAAACCGGCATGATATGGGCGCCAGCGTAGACGCCAAGATGGAACGGCGATCCGGTAGTGTTTCCAAGGTTCGCCAAAGCGAGCAGCAAGGTCGCGGTCTTCGTCCCAGTGGGCGATGCCAGCCGAATAAAGCGTGGACATGGCGGCGGCTAGGACGAGCCATGGGTTGCGGAGCAACAATGCCCAAAGCGACATCACAACCGCGCAGAAAAGTTGCATAGGGTTTGCGCAGTAACGATAAATGCCACTCGTCACGATTCGCTGCGGTGGGTCGTAAGGAATCGGCGTGCCGAGGCCGCGCTGGACGAACTCGGCGACCGCACTGACGCCCGGAACTGCCAGAAGAAGGATTAGCTGGATTGCGGTTTGCCGGAGAAGACCTGGTGTGTGAATGAGCGGCTCCCAGACGGAGCTAGCACCGGCCGCGGGCCGAAGAGCGAAGGCCACTTCAGGGAGGAAGAAGAGGAATAGCAGGCCGGAAATGAGGACTTGCAGCGTGGCTCGGAGCTTGAGATGCGAGTTGTCGAGTGTCCAACGTGCGACGCAAAACGCGGGAGCGAGAACAAGAGCGAGTGCTGCGACTTCGCCGACCCACCAATCGTTGAGGGGGAGTACTTGGCTGTTCAGAGGCATGATCCAAAGATCGAGTGCGCCCATGATCACGATGACCTCGGGAAAGTCGAGTCTTCGGAAGGTGAGCTGTGGAATTAAGCCCCAGAGCATGGCCCAGCCTAGATACAACTCGAGAGGCATGCCAAGTAGCGCGGGCCTTTGAGGTTCGAAGGTCCACCAATTTTCGATGAGGTTAATGCGCTGAAGGATAAGGAGCGCAGGGAGCGTCCAGAGCAGGCTAAGCAGGCAAGCGGCGAACATCCGCTGCCGGCGCGGAAGCAGGCAAGCTGCGAGCGTTGCCGCGGTAAGCGGAAGGTAGAGAGATGCAAAGCGAATGACCGAGACGTTGTGCATGACTCATCTCCTCGGTGTGGCATTGGCAGTGATGAGATAGTTGGCGGCTTGGCGGACGGCGAACTGTTCCCATGGTGCGAAATACCAGTAGGGATCGAGTTGGCGGTCAAAAGAGATACGCCAAGTAACCTTGGTATGCGTCGGATCGACGGGCGTGTATGTCACTTCGGAGCTTCGCCAGCGAACCCATTGCAGGAGTTTGCTTGAATCGCTGATGGTTTCGAAGCGAACGTAGCCGGTCTGCGATGCAGAGACTCGCATGACGAGGTCGCCGGGAGGGTCGCCTTCAGCCCCTGCGAAGTGAATCGTGCGGAGATTGTTGAGAGCGAGGCCGGAGCCGTGGGCCTCAAGCGGACGTGGAAAGCCAATGCGGAGAAAGCGCGGCAGCGAGGTAGTGATCTCCGGGCTCTCTGCGAGTGCGGCTTCGACCTGACTTGCGGGTGCGTGAATGATTTTCGTAGCCTCGACAAACTGCGCGCGGTCGTGCGTGAGCTGCGGGAAGATGCCTTCGAGCGAGAGTGGCAGAAGAACGATGGCGATGCAGCTCAACGTGGTGGAGCGCCTGGCGCGTGAAAAGTCGACGAGCTTGCCGATGACAAGACCCACGAGGAGAAACAAAGGTGAAGCAAAGAGGATGCAGAGATAGCCTTCACCTAATAGCGGCGCAACGATGAGGAGGGCGAGCGTGATGCCTCGAAGGATGCTTCCGGTTGCAGATTTTGGAATCGGGGCGAGAACGAGAATGATGGCCAGCACTGCGGGGACGCCGATGAACATGAGCGAAGTGTGGCCGAGACCTGCTCTCATGATTGTTCTGTACAACAACGCACCAATCACGAATGCCGTGAAGAGAAAGCCAGCGACTATCCATTGAGCACGGTTGACACGGCTTAACGGCGGTTCTTCTTTATCCGGAATCGTCCTGCTGTCATCTGGGTTGAGCATAAGGCTCTCTTTTCAGTAGGCATTGTTCAGTTAGGCTCGGGGAGAAGGTCGGCTTCACGGAGAAGCGTGAGTATCTTTGTACGGATCGGTTTGAGGACAGGTAGTTTCGCAAGCGCGATCAATTTGAGTGTGAAGTCGATGGAGCCGGTGGCAAGTTGACGTGTGCGTTTTTGGCCTGCCGATTCGTCATAGAGAAACATGACGAGCAGACCCATCTGGAGCGACCACAACGCGAGTGGAAGAAGCTGTTCGAGATCTTTTGGGAGGTGCTCGACGGAGAGTGCCTGCTGGAAGACTTTAGTAGCGCGACGCCGGATCGCGGCGGTGCCTTGCCCGAGACAAGAAAGTGGGTGAGCAGGTTCGCCGGTATATCGAAAGACAATCCCGAGGAGCTTGCGGTCGTACTGTGTGAGATCGAACTTGGAGTGCATGGCGACGTGGAGGCGTTTCTTGAGATCGTTCGTTTTCGCCAAGGTTTCGTGGCAGAGGCGTTCCTGTTCGGCTTGAACAGCTTCGTAATAAGCCTGAATGATGGCTTCCTTGCTGGGAAAGTAATAGTAAGCTGCGCCTTTCGCTACCTGGGCGCGGGCGGCGACCTCCTGCATGGTGGTAGCGTCGAAGCCGTTCTCCCGGAAAAGCTCGAGTGCGGTCCTGAAGATCAGCTCGCGGGTTTGCTCACCCTTGGTTGTCGCGGGCTCTGTTTTGACCATGGTCAAATTGTGAGGGCGAACAGCCTGTTCGTCAAGACTAATTTTGAACATGGTCAAATCATTGGGTAAGTGATCTGCCTCGTTCATTCGGCGTGCCCCAGCTGTTGTTTTGATTATTATTTGGCGTAAATATTTGACTGCTATTTGGCGCAAAACTCGTGACTAGGAGCGTGTCCGAAATGGCTGAAGCGTCGAGAGCGCTTACCGATAATGTCACGAGGAATGAGCGACTTGGAACTCGAAATGTAGGAGTTGTCTTGCGGGAGGCAAGAACAATGGCAAAGGCTTCCCCCTGCCACTTCACGCCGACATACGCCATCTACCGTCCAAAAACTTACGCCATATAAAGAGCAAAGCTACAAGTTTAGCTTCAATAGACTCTGGCAGGGCCGCCTTTAACCCGGTGCAGAGCACCGCGCTTTTTCGATCGCACCGCCACGGCTCCCGGATTGAGCTGCTGACGCAGCAAGGCCGTCCCCAGAGGGACAGCCTGCGGCTACTCAGAACAGCGACTAAGGAAGATCAGTGAGCCTGACCGCGATGCGCGATCCAGTACACACAGGCGAACCAGAACGGCACGCTTGTAAGCACGCAGGAGAACAACAAGCCTGCCCGGAACATCCACTGCCCACGTCGCCGGGCAGATGCGGGATCGGCCTTTCGACCCCACAGCTCGATGACCCATCCCAGCGTGTAACAGAGATTCGCCATGACGCCGTAGACCACAACCCCCAGAACCAAGATCATTGGCTCAACGGCATCCTCGCCTAACGGAATCACCTTCGTCATCAGCCATTCCATGCCCGCGATTGCCGCCACGCCCACAACCAGCAGGATCGCGTTATAGAGCAGCCGCCGAAACTCCCACCATCTGATGACCTGCCCGGTCGTCAACGTCCCACCCGTCCCTTCCTGAGTTAAGGATGTGTGCATGGGTTTGGCTCGCTGAGAGTGAAGTTTTGGGTGATCGTTCGCGCTGACCCTTTAGAGCCGTTCGGACGGTCTGGGACGGCGTGATAGAAGAACGATTTCGCTCCCGCCTTGTTCGTAATCGTGATGTCGGTGCTGTCGCCGCTGTTCTGGTAGCTTCCTCCCGCATAGCCGCCTACTTGTCCCCCGGTAGGCGAGTGCGCCGCGTCATAGGGGATATTCGCCGCTGCTTGGCCGGAAGAGAGACTGACAGGGCCAGCTTGCACGCCTGCCGCGCACCCGGCCTTGATCTGTGCATTTAGTTGCTGGATGCCTTTCGATTGCAGGAGGTTTCGACCTTCAACCGTGCTGAGGTCATAGTTGCGCACATCAGCACCGCTGCCAGTCAAGAAGTCCGAAAGCAGACTCCCTGCCGCGCTGTATGCGGACGAGAGAGAGTTATCCGTGTTCGGTCCAAGGTAGTTCGCATATGTGCCGGTCGAGATGTTTCCATTTGCATCGGTAGTCGTGTACCCGAAGTGATACGAACCATTGTCATTGACGGATACCTGGTTCACCATGCCGCTCACCCAATAGCCGCCGTTGCTGTTGCACTCCCCAATGCCCGAATTACGATCCGAGCTCTCGATACCATTCCCGGCATCGTTCAAATACGCGCA
>DASYBJ010000486.1:0-4603 GCA_036500845.1 Acidobacteriaceae bacterium | reverse complement strand
CCCTGTTTTGCCACACGCCCGGCCACATCCGCTAAGCCGGTGATAGCCTTAGCGCCGCCACCCGGGATGACAGAGCCGACCGCCGTTTCCCCGAGCCCAATACCAGCATCTTTGGCGGCCTTGCCAACATTTCCGCCTTCGATGGCGGTAGTACCGATGTTCGCGAGTCCAGCTATAGCCTTGTCTCCCACTGCAGCTGCCTTAGCCAATTGACTGACCTCCGGAATATTGAGGCTACCTACAAAGCCGGCGACCTTTGACGCCGTGTCAAAAACACCCGCCTCAGTCTTCAAGAATCCTTCCACTGACTGCTTCAAGCTAGCCTCTGCATCTTTTTCAGCATTCTTGACGTTGCCACCTTTTAAGGCCGTCTCGCCGTTATGCGCTGGCCATTGGCGAGCCGCACGCCACTCGCCTTGCCACTCGCTACGGCGCCGCCTGGCTCGGACTTGCCCTCTATGACCGCAACCTTACAGCCTTTAGCTCCAAGATGAACCGCAGCAGCCAAACCATTGTGGCCCGCACCCACCGCAACCGCATCGCAGGTCATCCTTTCGACTCCCTTTATTCAAGTCATTGGCAAACGTCGTGCTCAGGCTAAACGCGAAAATCCCCTCACCTTTCGATTCGCCGACTCAATGGCGACCTGCATCGGCCATTTCCGGCGGATGTATGCTCACCTGCAAAATTCCTTCGACGCACCTGCACGATAGATGCGACCGACCAGTCTCTAGGTGAATCAAAGAAGAAACGGCGGAATGGAGTATTCATCCCGCTCAAGACCAGACATCGAGTGGCTCAATATCGACCTTCCCTCGCTCCAAGGTCCCAGAATGGCGAAACAAGTCCTGACCGCTTGAAAATCTCTTGCGCTTCGGCGATTGTCCATTTGTGCCAGTTCGCATCGGCGTGCGTCCCATACCAAACTTGTGCCAACTGGGCGACCTGATGCAAAGGGACATCCTCTCCGTGGGGTACCCGGTGCCGATCACACCAGGCAACGATGTCTTCCCGCGAACAGAAGGGGAGCACCATCGAGCAATGCTGATGAACGTTCTGCCAAGCTTGGGCCGGGGGGATGGCGAAGTGTACCCACACGTCCTCCAGACCGACGGGCTCACCCTTAACGACCCGGATGACCAACGGCTCAGCCTCGGCTCCGACCCGGGTGTGGATTCGAGTCTCGCTTCGCACGAGGGTGGCGATGCCGAAGGCACACCAAATGCATGGAGCCCACCAATTGCCATCTGCTCCCTCAACCCAGTGGGCCGTTGGAGTGATCGAAAAAGGGTGAACCAACCACGGTTCGCAAACACGAGGGTGCAGAACAACTCCATGGATCTCGGCTAACTCGGAAAGCAGTTGCTCAATTTGGGCAACCGGCAGGTCGAGGCGCTGCGCCAGTTCGTATCGGCTCGGGCAGCTACCGGTATCGATCAGAGTCCGAATCAACTCGTGGTGGATAAGAGACGCGGAAACTGCGTCACGCGTCTTCGCCGAATTCATGATTATCCCTCCGAAGTCTGCGGCCTGACTTCGCCAAGCCGCATGTAAGTGACTTGCGCCAGAGCAACCTGCGTCCCATTCATATCGCAGAGGGTCACCGACACTGGACAAAGCGTTTTTCCAAACTTGATAACTGTAGCCTCCGCAGTGCAGTTCGATCGGCATGGGGCCAAGAACCGAATGTTCATGTCTGTTGTGGTGATCTCGGCATTGGCCCCTGCTGACATCAGCACAGCAACGCAAGCCGCGGTATCGGCGAGTGTCATCAATAACCCGCCGTGAAACGATTGGAAGATACCGTCATAACTCGGATCGTAGGGTGCGATCAGTGTTGCGCTACCTTTGCGCACGGCTTCCAGCCGGAATCCAAGTGTTCGAAAGATGGGAATCTCCGCAAGACGTTGTTCAAGTGCTTTTGTTTCCATGGTTTCGGCTCCATCACCGCTGTCTATTCAAGAGAAACGTCCGGGACCGGAGACACATAAGCTTCGTCTTCCTCGTCGCCCCAAGAAGCATCGAAACTATTTTCGAAGAGAGGCCAGTTGCCAGTCTTGCAAAATCTTGCTCGGATCACCGCGAAAGATCGCTGGAGTTCGTTCGGTGCAGAGACCGCCTGGAACTCAGCGATGGCGCATTGAACACTCGGCACGTAGCCATCGTCGATTTCCGGCGAATCGCTTATCCGGCCAATCGCCTCTAATAAGATATCCCTTGATCGGGGTTACGAGGCGCCCTTGCCGGGCATCGTTCTTGCTATGCCGCAAGCTGCACAATGGGGTCGGGTTTATCGCCTGGGTACGACTTACGCGGGAGAAGTCGTCCACGCGCGTTATGTGCAACACCGGTTTGCGCGCCATGCGCACGAACACCTTGTTATAGCCCTGGTCGAAGAAGGCGTCCAGCAGTACACGTATCAAGGTTCTCTGCACAGAACGCCCGCGGGGCAGATATTTTTTGTTGACGGCGGCGAGCCGCACACAGGCGAACCGGGGACTGACCGCGGGTATCTCTACCGAACTCTTTGCCTCAATCCCCGAGTGTTCATGCAACTCGGGTCGGAGGTGACCGATCGAGAGGATCTGCCGCACTTTCGTGATGCGGTCGTTGATGATCGGGAATTATTCACGCGACTTCTGCGGTTGCATCGGGCAGTTGCGAAAGGTGCGCCGACGATGGATCGCGAGTCATTCCTGTTGGCGATCGTCGAGCATCTCACCGCGACACACGTCGAGCAAAGGCGGCTGAGTGTGCAATTAGGCAGGGAGGATCTTGTCGTCAGACAGGTTCGAGAGTATCTGCAAGCTCACTACGCGGAGGATGTATCCCTTGCGCAACTCGGCGCACTTACGTCCAGGAGTTCTTTCCATCTTGCCCGAGCGTTCTCGAAGATGTTCGGGTTACCGCCTCATGCATATCTGGAAAGCATTCGCGTGCAGCGCGCCCGAGAATTACTGAGCTCTGGCACCAGTGTGGTTGATACGGCGTTGTCCGTGGGGTACACAGACCAAGCCCATTTCACTCATCGATTCCGGCGCCACACGGGCATCACCCCGGGCCAGTACAGAAGCGCGTCGCAGTAACCTGATAGCCGATCCATCGACAACCAGGCGGCGCAAGATTGCGCAAGATTTTCCCCCTGCCTTATTAGTAGGCTCAGAAGCGGTGGGTGAGTACGAACCGAGATCGAAAGAACACCGTGAGTGCTACGTAATCCGCATCTTGCTCGGCGTGGAGGTCCTGTCGCGTGGTAAGGCCATCGCCGCTCACGGCAACCCTAATTACGTCTCCCTATGATGGAAAGCACGCTTCAGCACCAAGCGTGGAGAATCGTGGGTCGGATACAGGTTGCATTTCACGGAGAGCTGCGACAGCGATGCTCCGCGACTGATCACGAACGTGGAAACCACGCCGGCTAAGACGCCGGACGACAATATGATCGAGGTTGTGCATCGGTCGCTCGATAGTCGCAACCTGCTCCCTTCCATGCACCTGGTGGACAAGGGTTGCACCGATGCCAACGTGCTGGTAAACAGCAGACGCGAGCATGGCGCCGAGATCGTCGGTCCGGTCGCGCAGGATCCAAGCTGGCAAACGAGAGAGAAGACCGGCTTCGACAAAAGCACATTCGCGGTCGATTGGAAGAGAAAGGTGGTCACTTGCCGCCTTCGATGCACCTGCACGATTAATGCGACCGAGTGGTCCCTCGGGGCATAAAAGAAAAAACCGGTGGAATGGAGTATTCATCCGGCTCAACAGAAAAGCAAATGGAGAAGAGAAAATGATATCCGACCTGATGAAAAGGAGCACGCCATGAAAGCCTTCATCTTTGAGCGCAACGGCGAACCTACAGACGTTCTCGGTCTTCGCGATCTGCCGGATCCGGTGCCGGGGCCTGGAGAGGTTCTTGTGCGCATACGTCTTTCGCCCGTTCACCCAAGCGACCTTCACGTGCTCCGTGGACGTTTCGGGCGTCAGCCCGCGCCGCCGACGAGCCCCGGCGTTGAGTGCGTCGGGATGGTGGAGGCGCTCGGACCGAACGTTGCGGGTCCTGCTCCGGGCACACGCGTCGTGCTGGTAAACGTGTGGGGCAGCTGGCGTGAGCTGATCGCGATCGCGGAAGAGCGCCTCGTACCTGTGCCCGACGGCGTATCCGACGAAGATGCCGCACAGGCAATCGTCAATCCCGTGACCGCCTGGGTACTCACCATGATCGAACATCGCCTGCAGCCGGGCGAGTGGATGACGCAGACCGCCGCCGGTTCGACCGTGGGACGGCTGGTCCTGCAGCTCGCGCACTCGGAAGGGTTCAAGACTATCAATATCGTGCGCCGACGGGCGCAGGTCCCCGAGATCGCCAAACTGGGCGGAGACATCACGCTCTGCACGGAGGACGACGACTGGTCATCGCAACTCGTGAAGGCGGGTGGAGGCCGAGGACCGTCCAAGGCAATCGACTGCGTCGCAGGCCGGGTCGGTGCAACACTGGCGCGGACACTCGCGCCCGCGGGTCGTCTGTTGGTCTACGGAGCTCTCTCGTCGCACCGGCAAACGGATCCGTCGGCGTTCGAGATGCCGCTGTTTGCGCCGCGCCTTATCT
>DASYBJ010000485.1:0-2450 GCA_036500845.1 Acidobacteriaceae bacterium | reverse complement strand
TGTTCTTCATTTTCCCGTATATGAAGAATTCCACCGTGCACCTTCGGATGCAAAGTCTTGACACGGCCCTCCAGCATCTCGGGGAAGCCGGTCAAGTCTGAGATATCGCGAACAGCGATTCCGGCGCTCCGGATTGCTCTGGCTGTGCCACCTGTGGAAACCAATTCAGTCCCCAGACCAGCCAACTCCCTGGCAAACTCTACCAATCCTGTCTTATCAGTCACGCTCAGAAGGGCCCGCCGAATTTGTTTGTTTCCCGTCAAACTCCTGCTCCTGCTTCTGTCCCAAAAGATTGTTGCGCCAAACTCAATCGGACCAAAAAAGATTGCTCCGCAGGGTAGGCCGTCGCATCTCTTCGAGTACACCGGGCACCTGCTTATCATGCCAGATGTTCCAGTCTGGTCGAATGATCCAGTTTGTCAGCGACGCTGCGTCAAGGTAGCTTAGCCCTATGGAATGGAAATCTCCGGACTCCAGACCCGTCGATCTCGAGCCAGAAATTCTCCCACCGCTTGGACGTGACGCAACGAACGCCCCTACGGGAGGCGGCACCGGCCAATCCGATGTGCGTCAGCCGATGGCGAACCGCCCAAGAAGGGCGCGCTGGGCCACTGCGCCGGCAACGTATGCCTTGGTTGCGGTCAACTGCTTGGTCTATTTGGCGATGATGGTTTCCGGAGTGTCTTGGAAGAATCCGTCGGTTACAGATCTTCTTCGCTGGGGAGCAAACGCAGGTCCGTATGTTCTGATCGGCCATCAATGGTGGAGGCTGATTACCGCCGCGTTCGTCCATGCCGGGCCATTGCATATCGCGACCAACATGTGGTGCTTGTGGAATTTGGGCCTGCTTGGGGAGCCGTTGCTGGGAGCTTTCGGGATCCTGGCTGTTTATCTATTATCTGGCGCAGCGGGAAATCTGCTGAGCATCGCTCTGCATCCTGGTGTTCCCAACGGGCCAGCAGGCATTGTTGGCGTCGGTGCATCGGGAGCCGTGTTCGGTCTGGCTGGGGTATTGATCGTGCTGTTGAAGTCGCCCCTGCTGCCGGTGCCACCGGTTGAGCTGCGCCAACTACGCCGCAGCGTCATTAACTTCGCCATTCTAAATTTCGTCTTTGGGGCCTCGACGCTGTTCTTTCCCAGTGTCGTCCGAATCGACAACATGGCCCACCTCGGAGGATTTCTTTGCGGCTTTGCGCTGGGCATCCCGCTGGTACCTAGAATAGGGGCACCGCGAAACCAATTTCTCATTCGCCGCAGGATCGCTTACGGAGGCATGACCCTGCTGCTGCTTGTTTTTGCCTTTGGAATTGTGTCCTTCTGGCGCTAGCTGCCCAACGTAACGAGCACTCGAATGTGTTGCGCTCTCTGAGCAATGCGTAGAGCAATCTCGCAGCGCAGCCGTCAAGGGCAACGCAACCGACACGGCCTATCACGCGCGTAGGACCGGACAGATCTGATTTTCGTCCCGCGATTGAGCTATCTCACCGCCGTCGCCGCGAACTTTTTGACCATAGCGAGAAGCAACTTGCGATCGCTGTCGTTCAGGTTGGATGAGTAGCGCCGGATCTGCGTCAAAAAGCGCAGTTCATCATCGGTGAGTTTTTGCGTGTTCATCTCACGGCCTAAAGAATCTTCGGCGAAGAACTGAGCAAGCGGAAGATCCAGCGCCCCGGCGATTTTGGCGAGCGTATCCAGCGACGGAACGGTGTGTCCGTTCTCCACCCTCGATAGATAGCATCGCAACAAACCTGTCCGTTTCTCAATATCTCCCTGTGATAAGCCCTTTTGCAGCCGGTATCCTCGGATAGTCGTTCCAATTTTCATAGAGAGTTGGCCTTTTTTCGCACTTTCGTTCGACCAAAGCAAAAGTGGAGATCGTTGATATTTGACTGTTAGCTGCATGGTTAACACGTCGAATGGGGGGCTAGCAAGTTAAATTTGCCGCGTCTGGAATAAATTATTGCAAAATCGGGACTTGGCATCTGCCCGCGTCCCTATCCGATCAGCGAAAATGATCCCGACTCGAATGATGGATGGCCCAAGAGGAAAAGGCTGAAGGGTTGGCGCGAGAACCCGAGAGAGCAGCATGCCGGGGGGATCCTTAGGGGCGAGGAGGCGGGACTTGACGGACGGTCTCGCTGCAGCTCAACGTGCAGAGTCGAAAGGGATCGGAATTCATCGTCCTCTCCTGTCCAGAAAGCGCCCTGGTCAGGAGAGAACTGGGGAGCAGCCGCTCTGAAGAGCGTGCGAGTCTTTCTTAGAAGTGAAAACCGATCTCGGCGGTCAGCGTTCGCGGCGTCACGTAGTGGGTCCCGCTAAATGTCGAGAGGAAGTTATACAGGGCAGTTTTGTTGGCGAGGTTTACGCCGGTCAAGCGCAGGCTCCACCGGTACTGGTCCCCGCCAAACAGATTCTCCTCTCCGATTGAGGCATCGAAGAGGCTACGCTGC
>DASYBJ010000484.1:0-8159 GCA_036500845.1 Acidobacteriaceae bacterium | reverse complement strand
GTTCTTCCTGGTCCAGTCCGGCGGAGCTGTCCGGAGGGCATCCTCCAGAAACTTCTGACTCGAAACCAACTCGCCGGCAGCTTGTGTACCGTTTGCCAGGAGTCCAGCCGCAGCCACGACGAATTGACCGGTCTCGGAGTTCAGAAGTCTGGTAACGACGCCAAAATCTTCCGCAACTTCGCCGTGGGGGCCCACTTTCGGAGACCAAGCGCGTCCCAACGGCCCTTGCTCCCGGATCATCTGCTTGCCATTCTCTTCCACAAATGCGAAGTGAAGGTTCGACGTCATTTGCATCGTCCAGCGGTTGTTGAAGGCTCCAACTACGATGGCGGGAAAGTTACGCAGGTCTTCAAAGGAATAGTTGTTGCCAATCCTCACCTGACTTTGTTTGCCCATGCGGCCGAGAAGAGCGGACAACTGTATCGCGGCGTAAACGTCCCCAACGGCTACGCCGTAGTCCGGGTATTGCACCATGTCGCCCCAGACCAGCTTGTCATTCGGCTGCAAGGGGGGTGGCTGGCTGAGTCTCTCCGACTCGGTGCTGAACGCGTGAGGCTCGGAGTATCGATGGTAGAGATCCGCCGATGGCCGGTAGACAGTAGGCTTCGCCAAGCAGATCAGCACAGGGGCCGACGGGCCAAGAACAGGCGACCAAAATTGGTCTATAGCTGATTTCCGCGCGCCGGCACGGTAGACGGCGGATTCAACCAAAACTGCCGCGAGCACCAGACCAATGGCAACGCCCGATAGAATCCGAGTAACCAGCTGGTGCTTTCTGGCACGCCGGCCTGTTTCCCCTTGCAGAGGCGTTCGAACGCGGGCGGATTCCTCCGGGCTGGATTCAGTTGGGTCGGGTTCGTAGCGGGCGGATTCAGCTACAGCCCACCTGAACTCAGCAGCATAAGCGCCGACAGGGAGCTCGATACGAACGGGCGAAGGGCCGGGCGTTGAATGATAGTACTGCTCGAGCCTTCTGCGCACCTCGCCAGCCTGGACTCGGACCACCGGATCATCTCCAGTCGCGTAGCCCGGTGGACGCTGGAAAAGATCTTTCCCGATTGTGCGTTCTTTCAGCGGCTCTTCGTGCCCCTCAAGCCTGTGCTGGACAACGTAGGAGAGAAATTGTTTGCTTCGTTTGCTGGTATGAAAGAATGGGCTGCTCAGGATCGATTCCAATTCGCGGAGGACAGCGGCCCTTTCATCGTCAGTGGTGGGGCAACTGCTTCTATGGACCTGGTTCCCGATCGGTTCTGCCGACGATGCCATAAGAGTTCACTGCCTTGTCGACCACTCGAGCGTACGCCCGAAGCTTACACTTCGTAAGCAGCAGGACGGTGCTGCCTACTCTTGAGTTCATTGCCCGTTTTCGTTCTTTGAGTCCTGACTGTCTGTTCCAAGAAACGACATCGGAGCCAAATCGAGCGTCCGCCTGGGACTTCACGCCTATGCTGCGCATTTAAAAAGATTTAGCGACCGCCAGAAAGCGCCAGCAAACCCGCGTCCGTACTGTAATACACCGTAAATTACTTGCAAAGCCCTTTCGGCAAGCCGAGAAATGGAGCGCTCGCGATTATAGAACCGCCGAGTAAATGTTTACCACCCCGACGACCGTGACGACCCTCGCGTACGGCACAGCCACCACATTCAAAGAGGGATACAGAATTCTGGAGGACGGCAATGGCGCACCCCATACCCGAGATACGCAGCAAATCTCTCATCATCCTTCTCGCATTCGCTTGGTTGGCGGGACCAGCAAGCCAACTCTTGGGGCAAGCGCTTTACGGGTCAATCTATGGACAGGTTACCGACCCGAGCGGTGCTGCCGTTCCTAACGCCACGATCACTGTAACCGATGAAGCGAAAGGGACTTCGGTCGAAGCCACCTCAAGCGGAAGCGGCGAGTACTCCGTTGAGCACCTGATTCCAGATGCCTACGATGTTACGGTTACCGCTCAGGGGTTCAGGACGCAAACGAACAGGGGCCTACGCGTCTCCGCAGACACTTCTCCCAAGGTGGATTTCAAACTCGAAGTCGGTACGGCCGCCGAAACCATCAATGTCACTGCCGCATTGCCGGTACTCAAGACCGACCGGGCCGATGTTGCGAAGGTCTTCAATCAGAGAACGGTCTCGGATCTGCCGATTGCCGGGCGTAACTTCGCCAGCCTCGAGTTGCTGATTCCAGGGGCGCAGGTGATGGCATGGTCGCAAAATAGTGCCGAAAACCCTCAAGGCAGTCCCACGGTCCAGATCAACGGCCAACATTTTTCGGGAGTTTCGTACGAACTGGATGGCGCGGCCAACCAAGATCCGATCCTCGGCCAGATCGTCATCAATCCTCCCCTCGATGGCGTCACAGAAGCGAAGATCGCCACTCAAAACTACGACGCGGAATTCGGCCAGGCCGTGGCCGCTGTGGTGACTTCTCAGACCAAGTCGGGCACGAACAACTTTCACGGAGACGCGTTTGATTATCGAAGGAGCGATGCGCAGCAGGCCCGGAACCCCTACACCCAGTATGCGCCGGATGTCGTAACACACCGTCTGCTCCCGCCTGCAATCTACAGCCAGTTCGGCGGCTCAGTCGGCGGTCCAATTCTGAAGGACAAGGCGTTCTTTTTCGGAGACTACCAGGGAGTCCGGCAAAAGATAGGCTCGTCCGCTCGGCAGACTGTTCCCACGGCTCTCATCCACAACTCGTGCTTGTCTGGCAGTGGATGCGATTTCAGCGAGTACCTCACGGCGCGCGGGGCGGCTCAGGGGCAAATTTACAATCCCCGCATTATCAACCCCGGCACAGGCCCTGCCCCGTTCGCAAACAATCTCATTGCTAACCAATTCCTTTCCGCGCCGGCGCTCAATCTTTTGAAGCTTGTTCCGCTGCCGAACGGACCGGGGATTTCCAACAATTACGCCGCGGGCGGGAACGGTGTGGTAAACCAGAACCAATTCGATGTGCGCGTCGACGTACAGGTGAGCGGACGCACCCATGCCTTCGGACGCTACAGCTACTTCGGCAACATCATCTCGGCGGGAACGATCTTTGGCGCAGCAGGCGGAACAGGCTTCTCGTCCCCGACTAACAGCTTTGGAGGCTCGGCAAATGGGCGTGACCAGAGCGCGGTCGGAGGCGCGGATATTGCAATTCGCCCCAACTTGCTGACCGATTTCAGGCTGGGATATCTCCGCTATCACATCAATACCCACAAGTTCGATGGCACGCAGGACCTGGCAACACAGATCGGTATCCCTGGACTCAATCTGGGTACCCCTTTTACCTCCGGTTCTCCGGCGTTCTACATGAATAACGCAAGTAATCAGAGCGGGGATGGCCTGTCGAACCTTGGCTCAGGCCTCAACGTCAATGCCTGTAACTGCCCGCTGCTCGAAACAGAAGATCAATATCAAGTAGTGAACAACTGGACGAAGATCATCGGAACGCACAGCATCAAGTTCGGCGCCGATCTTCGTTACGCAAGAAACCTGCGCGTACCGAGCGATAGCAATCGCGCCGGAGAGCTGACGTTTTCCGCAACCGACACAGAAAACACGGTTAACTCTGCTCTTTCTGCTCCCGGAGGTCTGGGACTGGCCACCTTCATGCTGGGCGACGCAACGAACCTGACCCGTTACGTAAGCACTTCAACCAATGCGAAGGAATCGCAAAAGAAAGTATTCACGTATGTGGAGGACAGTTGGCGCGTCACGCCCAATCTCACTTTGAACCTTGGCGTGCGCTGGGAGATTTATTATCCGGAAAGCGTCAACGGCACTGGCGAAGGCGGCTTCGCCGACCTGACTACCGGTAACATTCGTGTGGCGGGTGTCGGACCCTACGATACGACGATGAACGTGAAGAAAGATTACAAGCTGCTGGCCCCGCGTATTGGATTTGCGTACCAGCTCGATCCTAAGACGGTCATCCGCAGCGGGTATGGGCGAAGTTTCGATATCGGAGTCTTTGGCTCGATCTTCGGCCACGTTGTCACGCAGAATCTGCCGGTGCTTGCCAACCAGAACCTGACCAACAACGGCCCGAACACTGCGGCGTTCAATCTTTCGACTGGACCGGCTCGCTTTGTTTTCCCGGCCATTCCAGCGAATGGGCTCATCCCCATTCCCAATGGAGTCAGCGTCAAGATTCGTGACGATCCAAACCGGTTTCCAACCATAGATGCGTGGAATCTGGCCATTCAACGGCAACTGAACGGCTCAACTTCCGTGACCCTCGCGTATGTAGGAAACAAGGGAACACATACTTTCTCCGGGGATGGTCAGACCACAAACCCAAATGTACCAGCTGCGTGTATCCCTGCGAACCAGAGCAGTACTGGGCAAACACTCTGCTGGAATCCAAAGCCGGTTGGCACGGGTCAGACAAACAAGACCACGCTGCTTAGGCGCTATTACGCGAAGTATGGATGGAGCCAAGATCTCACCTATTATCACAACGCCTTTAACACTCACTACAACGCGCTGCAGCTTACCGTCGACAAGCATTTTTCTCAGGGATTGCAGTTCTCCGCAAATTACGCCTGGCAGCGAGCGTTCAACGATGGAGGCGACTATCAGGAGATCGACCGGCGGGTAGACTATGGCCGGTTCGACGATCTGCGCGAGCAGCAGCTCACATTCTTTGGCAATTACGAGTTGCCATTCGGGAGAAGCCGCAGGTTTGCTAGCGGTGTATCCCCGTGGGTCAACTACATCATCGGAGGCTACCAACTGAGCACGTCTCTCAACTTGGCCAGTGGCCTTCCATTTACGCCAAGCTATGGAGAATGCGGAACAGATGTCCCCACCAACCCGTGCATGCCAAACAAAAGTGCTGCGCGCATGCCCTTATCTCTCACGTCATTGAATGCGACAGCTCATTCCCGGACGTATTTCACTCCGGGACCGACATTCGGCACTAACGGCTCCACGTCGGGTGTATTTGTCCGCCCGAACATTGACCAGTTTGGCACTGTAGGCCGGAACAACTATTTTGGTCCTTCCTTCTTCGCCGACGACCTCTCGTTGCTTAAGAACTTCCCTATCCATGAAAGCGTTCAGGCGCAATTCCGAATGGATGCGTTCAATGCTTTCAACCACATCACTCCCGGAAATCCAGGCGGTAAATGTATCGATTGTGCCGCTGCCGGAAGTAATGGAGTGATTACGAGTATGGGGTTAGGCGTATTGCCCAGGCAGCTTCAATTCGCAATCACGGTTACTTTCTGAACGGTATAGCCAGGCTGCCGCGTCGTTTTCCGGTCCAGGCTGCTTTTACGCGGAGCCTCGCTCCTGGTGAGTGTGGAGTTACATTCATTTCGCGCACGGTAGCGACGAAATCCCCCGTTGTCATAAGCTTTGCCGGTATCCACGGGGATCCGCCGCGAGCGCCTCCTCTGCTTCTGCTCCAGCATCAACAGCGCCGGGTCGCGCTCCGCGTATCCGTCAGCGCGAGTGACCATCGCGGCTGCAATCGGCCCTTGCGGTTCTCCACCAGCACATTTACTTTGTCATGCGTCAGCCTACCGCTTCGACATGTGCTCATTGCGGACAGACCATTCCGCTCCACCAGAGATTCTGCTCGTGATGCGGAACCCGCAGACTCTCACAGCTATCAGACTACGATATTGATGGCATCACGAGTGCTGCCAAGCGCGGTTGGTGAGCCACTCGGAAGGAATGAGGAGCTCTAAGCATGGGCATGCTGAGACCGTATGTTCCGCCGCCGGTCTATAGGCAGTGAATCGTCTATTACAAATTCTGCGAACTTCAGAATCTCCGCCTTCGAGCGATACGGAAGCCGGCCGGTGATTGCCAGTTTTGCAATGCCATGCACCATCGACCAGGCGAGCAGGGCAAGGTCATGCGGGTCTCTGGACATCAACTGCTTCTTGTCCTGGCAGCCCTTTACAAGGCTCACGAGGACAGAGAACGCACGTTCCGCAGCGTCGGCAGCCTCAGGATGCGTTTGCTTGGAAACGGGCGCGTCGAACATGACTGTGAAATGTTCGGGCCGACGCAAGGCAAAGGAAACATAGGCAAGTCCTGCGTGTTTCAGGCGGTCCAGCACATTCAACTCCTTGCTGGCCGCCTCAAGCATGGCATCGGTCAGCTCGCCATAGCCCTGTGTGGCGACAGCTGCCAACAAGGCACCCTTGTCCTGAAAATGCCGGTAGGGCGCATTGTGAGAGACGCCTGCCTGCCGAGCCACTTCTCGCAAGGTAAAAGCTGTTGGCCCAACCTGTGCGATCAGTCGGATGGCCGATTGGAGCAAGACCTCTCGCAGGTTGCCATGGTGGTACGGCTTAGAGCGTTCCATCGTATGGGTGTCATTTTAGCACGTGGTGTTGACAGGAGCAACATTACACGCATCTTCGATAAAAATTCTCTCGGGATCATGTTGACACGGACAACATTCTTGATCCATGATCATGCAACTGGGATGTTGCCACTGTCTACATAGCCCATTTCACATCCCATCGAAGGAGAGTGCAATGAATAAAGTGCGCGTTTCTATGCTCTATAAAGTTCTTCATTCTGCGGGTGCGTGGATGAGGGCAAGGTTCATGATCCGGACAGTGCTGTCAGGCATCGCCTTGCTCATGCTGGCCGGCTTCGCACGTGGCTCAGCCGGCGATGATCACCAGGACGAGACAGATAGAGGTGCAAGCAGAGCAGCGATCGAACGATTCTGGAGCATCTATCACGGCAATGAGTACAGAGCTATTCCGCAGGTAGAAGCCCAGTTGCAAAGCGCGCTTCAGCGCGACCCAGACAATTCCACACTCTATGCGCTTCTTGGAGCGACGTACTTCTGGCACTATGGCGAATACACACGGGACGCCAATCTTAATCTCGGCGTCTTGCAGCAGGATCTGCCAAACGCAGTCAACTTCTTCGGAAAAGCCCTTGAGATCGATTACTACGGCAAACACCTTATCGGATATATCAACGACGATCATCTGCCCGGATATCTAGGAATCACCACGGTCCATTTAGGCCAGCAGAACAGAGATCCGGATCTCATCGCAAAAGGCGACCAGATGCTCGACTTCGCCGCATACCAGTTTCCGGAGTTCAACAACTTCAATCGTTGGGCCGCGCATAATACCGATCCCAAGGACAGCGACAGTTATAAGAAAGCGCTCGATTCGCTTTGGCAGGCCCTGGATGCCTGCGCGGGAACAATGGTCGATCGTTCGAACCCGGATTTGAAGCCCTATCTCTATCTTCAGACTCCAACCGGCCGCAAGAAAGCCTGCTGGTCACAAGGCGCGCTCGCACCCTATAGCTTCGAAGGCTTCATGTTCAATCTCGGCAATGGCCTGGTCAAGGCAGGCCAGGTAGACGCCGCCAAGATCATGTACGCGAATGCCAAATATGCCGACAACTACTCGACGTGGCCTTACCGGAAATACCTGGAAGAAGTAGCCAATTCTGATCTTTACGCCCGAGCGGCGTTGTATGCCGATGGCGACTCCGCAAACGATCCCCCAACTGGCGTTCCCAACCGTAGTTGTTCCTACTGTCATGCAACCGTCCCTGAGCCCGACACTCCTACATCCAACGGACAAAAGTAGACAAATTTCCCAAGTTGGTCGGATGACGGAACAAACCTGAAGTAATCGGCGGGAGTCCAACTTCCGATTGTCCGTCATCCGACAGCATCTAAACCGCTCGGCCATTTCCCCACAAGGCCGAATTCGCGAGCATAATCGCCCATGATTGGAAGGTACGAGCACACTTGTGTCTTTAGCGCTGCTGCCCTTTGTCAGCGCTTGGAGAACTTCTTCGAGGAGTCAATCCTATAAATGCATGGCTGTACACCGCATTGCCCCAACCCGAAGTACTTAATAGCGCAGACTTCCGAAGAGGAACTTCAATAAGATTGTCACTCTATGACGTTTGTTTCCGCTTAGAGAGTGAAGGCAGTCGAAGCAGGCCCTTCAGAAAATGGAGACGACGTCATGAAAACCAACCGATTTAATTTAGTCCTCAGCTCGGCCATCCTGTCGAGCGCCATCGCCCTGGGTCTGTTCGCGTCCACAGGAAGCTCCCAAGCGCAGACCAGTACTCAGCTCAGAGCAACGATTCCCTTCGCTTTTCAAGCCGGGTCCTACCATATGCCAGCCGGTTTGTACGATATTTCCGTGCGTTCGAATCAC
>DASYBJ010000483.1:0-4337 GCA_036500845.1 Acidobacteriaceae bacterium | reverse complement strand
ATCCAGAAACAATCGTACGAGACATGCTGGCGCACACTGTACCCAACGTGCTGGTTGTTGCGTCTATGGTATCTGCGATCGCTCTTCTGCAGTGCGAAGGGAGATATAGCTACGTGATGGTCTAGGGCCTGTTAACACTATTAGGGTGAATTGCGAAGCGAGCCTGGGAGGGGCGAGCGGAGCAAGAGGGCGAGAGCGGCAGTACCGCGCAGCCCTGGAATATTAGCACGACGGCGACGGGAGCCAATTTGCTCGGGATCTAGAAGCGAGGAGCGGCGAGGAGCGACGAGCCCCGTACGAGCCCATTCCCTTGCTGGATCACATGAGTCAGCTCGTGCGCCAGCAGCTTCTGTCCTTCGTACGTCTCTGGCGCGTATTTGCCTCTGGCGAACACGACGTGATGGCCCAGCGTAGAGGCCCGCGCACGCAGACCTCTGGCCGAGGCATCTGCGGCAGCGCCGGTGTGAATTCTGACCCCACTGAAGTCATAAGCCAATCGCGGTTCGAAGAACCCGCGCTCTTTTGCGCTCAGCGGTACGGGCGATCGCAACGCTCCAGCAAGGCTTGGCGCTCCATACGCTCTTCCTGAGGTTGCTCTGCGCCGCGATGGCTCGTGTCTGACGGTGACGTCGCTGCTTCCGTCTCCATCACACGAACCGCCGCCGTTTGTGCCTCGTATTCAAAGCGCTCACTATCTGACAAAGCCGAAATACGCGAGAAGTCAAAAGGCATGGCTCCTCCGCGGATCGTTGCCGCGGGGGATTTCTCCGCACCCAAAGGCAGAACGGGCTGTCGATCAGGCGCTGTTCCGTGGGGCCGCGGAGTCTTCTCTGCTGAAGTCTTGATGGTTAGGTTCGACCGTTGGGATCCCATGTTCAAACCTCACGAGTCGTAGGTGCGGATAGTCTTTGGAAAAAAAACCAGTCAACGGGGCATCGCAGAAAGCACGATCCTACGGGAAAAGGCTACTCGCCGTAAAGACCATTTCCAGAGCCGTGCTCGCTTAAGACCTCGCGTTTGCCATGCTCAAAACACGGTCGACAATTCTTTACGCCCTGAACCTTTGCCTCTCGAGTGACTGCAAAAAACTGCAGAGTGCCTGCAGCAAATTTCATATGACGCCGTTCAGTTATCTAAGCTCCACGTTTATAGGGCGTTGGCGTTACTTACCTCCGCAAGTTCTCTCGAGTTTTGCATTGGTCCATGTGCTTGCAAGCTGCCATAAGTTGCGTAACAACGAGGAAGAACTGCTTCGCCTCTTGTGTGCTTGCGAACTCTTACCGTGGCAAATAGGAAGGCGCAACGCTGTCGATTCGCAACAACTTAGGTTCAGATAAACCCTGTTGACGAAGAAATTGTTCCTCGAGCGCTTCGCTGTGGTCACCGTCGTGCAAAGAGGTGGACGGCTCCGGCGATATCGAGTTCGAGGAGGCCATCTGGCACGCCGAGGAGACACAGTCCGGTTTCAAGTCTCAGATATTTTTCTGCCTACGCCGGATGAATTACCTAAGGCGCTGACAACAGCGTCAGAGCTGGAAGGGACTGTCAGAGATTTCTCTGATTCAGGACCGCAGCCGCGCGTCTTCGCGGTCGTTGAAGTCATTACCCGGTACAGCCTGGTCGTGCCGGTGGAAAGGCTGCAGGTTTTGAAGTCCACAGAACCTGCCAATGGGCCTTAGAAGCGGACCTGCACGCTTGTGAGCGTGACAGACGCAATGATCGAAAGCTAGAGAGCATTCGCCGCAGAAACGGAGATGATCAATGCCAGTTACCCCTACATATCCGGGCGTATACATCCAGGAGCTTCCCAGTCCTGTTCACGCTATCGCAGCCGTCGCTACGTCAATCACCGCATTTGTGGGATATACATCGCGCGGCATCGATAACCGCGCAGAAGAGATCTTCAGTTTCTCGGACTTCGAGCGCCTCTTCGGCGGCATCGCGTCGAATAGCGAACTCAGCTATGCCGTGCAACAGTTCTTCCAGAATGGAGGAGCGCAGGCGTATGTCGTTCGCACGCCGGCAACGTCCCTAGGCGCGGCCGGCGCCAACGTGGTCTTTGACGGGATTCAGTTCACCGCTTTGAGCAGCGGGACGTGGGCAGATGGACAGGTGCTGGTCGATGTGGATGTGCAGGGCGTAAATCTTGTGGCAGACAGCCTCGCATTCAACTTGACGATTACGGATCTGACGGATCAAACGACGGAGTACTTCCCAAACGTCACGCTGAATACGGCGAGCAAGAACTATGTGACTGCCGTCGTCAATGATCCCGACAATGGTTCGCAATTGGTGAAGGTTTCCTTCCCTGGGGCGGTTCCGACTACGGCGCCGGCCGTCAGCGGTGTTGTGGGCGCATTGATCACAACTGCATCCGTGAACACGGCACTCGGAGGAAGTGCTACCGCCACCGCTGCTACGCAGAACTTCAGCCTGAAGCTGAGTACCAGCTCGCCGGCATCGCCCCCCTCACCGCTGCCGCTTACTATCAAGATCTTCGGCAGTGGTACTGCGATTCCGCAAACGTTGACAGGTTTGGCAGCCAAGGTACAACAAGCCATCAACGCCGCTTTGGCAGTACAAATGCCTGGAGCCTCTGTGCAGTGCGCGGTGGCGCCGAGCAGCACCGGCCAGGGAATTCGTGTAAATGCATTGCTCCCGCAGAATCCTGATGCAGTGGTCACGTTGACCGCTCCCGCGACTGGCGGCGATGCCTCCGCAGCGCTCGGTCTCTCGTCCCCCACGGTGATAAACGTTGCACACTACGCGTTGGGCACAACGAACGCGTTTGGATCTCAGACCAGTTCCGCAAAAGGAAACGATGGGACCGGGCTCCCGCAGACAGCCGATATTATTGGTGATCAGGCAACCTTTACGGGCATCTATGCTCTGCAAAAGGTCGACCTCTTTAACTTGCTGAGCATCCCCGATGCAACACGGGCTATCGCCAGCAATCCATCTTCACCCGATCCCAATATCAACACCTCGGCGATCTATAGCGCCGCAATCGCGCTCTGCGATGACCGGCGCGCCTTTCTCCTGGTGGATCCACCTCCGAACGTTTCAACCGTGTCCGCCGCAGTGGACTGGATATCCAGCCAACTCGGCGTGGTCAATCCGAACGGAGCAGCGTTCTTTCCCCGATTGCGTTTGCCCGATCCTGCCAATAACTACCAGCTACGTACTTTCGCCCCTTCCGGCGTCGTAGCAGGAGTTTATGCCACGATTGACGGCTCACGTGGAGTCTGGAAGGCGCCGGCAGGGATCGAGGCGGTGCTCAACGGAGTGCAAAGCATGGTTTACAAGCTGAGCGATCCCGAAAATGGAGTGCTCAATCCTCTCGGCCTCAACTGCTTTCGCACCTTCCCTGTGTACGGCTCCGTGCTTTGGGGAGCTCGTACACTCGTCGGCGCAGACGCTATGACGAACCAGTGGAAATATGTTCCGGTGCGGCGTACAGCACTCTTTCTCGAAGAGAGCCTCTATCGCGGAACGAAGTGGGTGGTCTTCGAACCGAACGACGAGCCATTGTGGGCCGCAATTCGTCTCAACATCGGTTCTTTTATGCAGACGCTCTTTCTCAAGGGAGCGTTCCAAGGTCAGACGCCAAAGCAAGCGTACTTCGTGAAGTGCGACAGCGAGACCACAACCCAAACCGACATCGACAACGGTGTAGTCAATATCCTCGTTGGCTTTGCTCCTTTGAAGCCCGCCGAGTTTGTGGTGATTCAGATCGAGCAACTGACCGGACAGGCACAGGCCTGACTCCCGAAGAAACGTGTGAAAGGGTGATCTATGACAGAGTTTGTTGCGAATGCACAGCGGTTCGATCCATACAAAAACTTCAAGTTCAGACTCAAGTGGGACGGTCATTACGTCGCTGGGGTGAGCAAAGTATCCGGCCTGAAACGTACAACGGAGGTGGTGAAGCACCGCGAGGGCGGAGATCCGAGCACGACCCGCAAGTCCCCTGGTCGCACCGAGTATGACGCGATCACGCTTGAACGCGGGGTTACTCACGATACCGATTTCGAAGCGTGGGCTGCAAAGGTATGGCAGCTCGGTGCAACGTTAGGCGCCGAAGTTTCGCTCGCCGATTTCCGCAAGGATGTCATCCTCGATTTCTACAACGAGGCCGGCCAACTTGCCATCAGCTACAAAATCTACCGGGCTTGGGTATCCGAGTACCAGGCGCTGCCCGACCTTGACGCGAATGCAAATGCAGTTGCAATCCAGCACATCAAGCTTGAGAACGAGGGCTGGGAACGCGATATTGCCGTCACCGAACCAACGGAGCCAAGTTTTAGCTCCACGCGGGCATAGTCCTGGGAATTGGA
>DASYBJ010000482.1:0-9910 GCA_036500845.1 Acidobacteriaceae bacterium | reverse complement strand
ATTCACCGCCTTTCTCAAACGAAAAAGTGCGAAGTCGTTTTGCTAATTGCTTCTGGAGCGATCGATGAGTTCATTGACTTCAGTCTGGAACAGAAACACAGGCTCGCTAAATATACGCAAAGCGACACCGATCAAATATAGTTTGCCGACCTCGCGCTTCTAAAACCAGACTTGCTTAGAGCATTCATCGAGCCCATCCAAGCAGAGAATGAGTCTTAATTGCGCGACAACATCGCCTCTTGTGACCCATCGGACTCACCTCCTTGCGGGATCATGCCCATCGCTTCGATACCCTCGAGAGGGCGATCCGTGAATGATGATGCCCTTATCATGCGTGGTTGAGGGTTGAAAATGTCTGGCCGGCAGGGTTGGCGGAAGCTAGTGGGAGTCGAACCCACTGGCGACATAAGATATGACGCACGCTGGTTTTGAAGACCAGGCCCAGCACCGGCCAGGACTAGCTTCCTACGACAGTTTACCCAAAGTTGTTTTGACTTCTCCGACGCCGACCGGATCGATGCCGACGCGTTCAACCATATCCTGTGGCAGGGTCAAGATCCTCCTGCCCCTCGAGCAACCCTCATGAACCAGTCTTGCGGTGCTTCAAATCATGTAAAGAAGATGCCGTTTTTCTCGGACCCAAGCACAGACATCAGGTTCCTGCTGGGGTTGGGCGCTTCCGACTCAAACCGGAAACCGTCCTCTTCCGCAGACCACGAGATGGTAGCTCCCGTGCTGAGGAACGTGCCCTTAAACTGCTGCGTAGTGTTCTGAATTTGCGCTGTTGCGAGTACGCCAGTCCATTCCACATCAAAGGAGACCTTCGCGGGTTTTGAGGCGACAGGTGGAATGGCCGGATAGGGAAAGCCCAGACCGCCGGGAAGCCCTAGACCTTGCGTAAGCGAGTTGGCGAGATCATGGTCATCGTGGACCGGCAGCTGTTTCACGCGCAGACTGGCCCGCCCATTGTCGAAGTCAATTTCGACCGCGTCTTCATCCACCTGGACCATCCAGAACACGTTGTTCGAGTCGATGTGGACGTTGAAGTCATGGATTTGCTCAGCGAGGTTTGCCGATCCAGCCGGACCGGTATAGATGTCAAGTCAAACAAAGGCGAACGTGCCCTTATGTTGGCGACCGTCCGAACCGATGAAGCTGCCCTTCCCGAAACCCATGTCCCCATGGTAGGCGAGCGGAGTGGTGACGCCTGTAGTGGTGTCCGTTCCGATCCCGCCGCCGCGGGTGTTACTGAGACCCACGAACCCGTCGAAATCTGTGATCTGCGACGGGTCGCTGATGTCCGCCAGCGCGACGGTGGGACTCAGCGAATTATGGTGGATGAAGACCCCAAAGGGTTTAAATGGCGCGACGCCCCCAGGAATTGGATTGATCCTTGGACCTTCATTACACCCCTTATGGTCGTCGCCGTGGTCAGCATACGCCGAGTTTGAATGCAAAAGAGTTGTTCCCAGGGCTGCGCCGGCCGCGCCACGAAGTAGATTGCGACGGCTCACCCATTTCTGCTGAGGTATCCGCGTTCCCATAGTCTCCTCCTGATCACAAATCATTTAAGTCGTCTTTGTATGTAATTACCTGTCGATTTTCATGCTGTTGCCATATTACTTGTACTTTGTTGCGAGAGTGACCTTCATAGGTTGACGATGTACTAATAACAATCTAGACAGAAAATTATTCCATATGTCGCGTCGCAGGATTCGACGTAAAGCTAGCCCGAAAGAAAGCAAGGGACGCACGCTGTCATGATGCGACCATGTGATTGGTGGCTTGTTTCAAAGCCCCGAGCCTAAGCAAGTTCCGGTTCGCCAAAACTGTCGCAGGAAGCTAGTCCTGGCCGGTGCTGGGCTTGGTCTTCAAAACCAGCGTGCGTTATATCTTATGTCGCCAGTGGGTTCGACTTTCACTAGCTTCCGCCAACCCTGCCGGCCAGACATTTTTCATACTCCTTAAACAAATCGAAAGTCGCTTTCGTTTCTGCAGCGGCATTTTGGATGGTTGGGCTGGGCTAAAGCACGAGGCGATGATCACCCTGTTTACGCGTGATTCGTTCCTGATCCAGATGCTCAAGCAACGGGATGGCGTATTTTCTCGATAATCCCGTCAGCTGCTTAAACCGTGCCACGTCGATCGTCTGGGCGCGCAGCTCGCGCATTTGAACTCTCAGACTTTCAAGGGCTGTTTGGTGGACACACAATGCGTCACTACCCAGCCTGACAAGTATCTTTTGTCGCAGCAAAAGCGTCACAAGCCGTCGCATTTCCGGCTCCTTAATCGCCAGCTTCTCAGCCACTTCTGGCGCCGACGGAGGAGCAAGGCCAGCCGCTTGGTAAATGACAGCGATGGCGTCGAGCCACTTCCGGTCCGTCTCTGGCACAACCGAATCCGATCCCGCTGGAAATACAAGCCCACTCTCAACTCGCAGCTTCCGCACGCGCGCCAACCGCTGCAAAACGAAATCAAAGATTTCAGTTCTCAAGCCAGTCTGGCTTTTCAACTCCGACCGTTGCAGTCCAGTGCCCGGATGCTTCGCCTTGACCGCCATCTGGCGTGTCACGATACCTTCCGCTGCTGCTCCCGCTTCATCCACCAACAGCAGATCTCCTGGAACGCGATGTAGCTTGTTTCTCCGCACTAAACCTTCCGTCATCCGCTCTATCGCCTCCGTCGTAAGCCCGGTCTCGGCAGAGAGCGCACGCAATGCAAGCCCCTCAACGCTCCGTCGAGCGACTCGCAACAAAAGCTGCTGTTCCACCGACGCATCTCTCAATTCTTCCAACCATGCGAGGCACTTCGCCTTCCGCAGATTTGCCAGCGGATGAGCATCAAGCACCCTGCCGCCACCGATCGTTATCGCCGGCGAGCACTGCCGCAGCACGAAGTGGTCGCCCGGCAGCAGCACAACAGGCTTGCTTAGCCTCAGGCGCATGAGACGACTGCTTTCCGGTTCTAGCGCCTGAGAGCCATACAGCGAAACAGCCGCGAGGGTGTCCGAAGTAAATGCATGGAAGCGCACTCGCGAGCGATGCTTTAACTCCGCACTTCCAGGCAAGAGTGTTGCCTCAACATCGATCGATGCACAGGATCCGAGGGTATTTTCGGCGACCAGGGTTTCGCCGCGGCGCACTTCGCCGGCATCAATGCCAACCAGGTTCAACGCAATGCGTGATCCAGCCTCCGCCTTCTCTTCCACGCGACCATGAGCTTGGATCCCGCGAATTCTCACCGTAGCGGCACCGGGCTCGATCGCGAGGGTTTCATGGGTTTTGAGATTCCCCGACAGCAACGTACCCGTCACCACCGTCCCAAAGCCCTTCATCACGAAAGCTCGATCCAACGGTAACCGCGGCAGCATGTCGGGGTTTCTGTCCAGGGTTTTCGTTGTAAGTGAGACAAGCGCACGGCGCAACTTATCCATTCCCTGACCGGCGCGGGCGCTTACCGGGATAATATCTGCATAATTCTCGTTCAGAAACGTCCCACTCAGGAAGCGACGCACTTCCTCGCAGACCTGCTGCAAACGGATGCTGCTGACGGCGTCCGACTTTGTCACTGCCGTGAGACCGCGCCCAACGCCCAGCAGATGGCAAATTGCCAGATGCTCTTCGGTCTGCGGTTTGACCCCTTCTTCGGCTGAGATGACCAGCATCACAGCATCAATGCAGCCTGCGCCGGCAAGCATATTGCGTACGAATAGTTTGTGTCCGGGAACATCCACGAAGCTCAAGCGCAACGAGTCGCCGTTCGCGGCTTCCGTCTTGAGTGAAGCAAAGCCAAGGTCGATGGTGATGCCGCGTCGCTTTTCTTCCGGCAAACGATCGGTGTCGACGCCGGTCAGGGCGCGCACCAGCGTCGTCTTGCCGTGATCAATATGACCAGCGGTTCCAATCACGACGGATTTAGGCTGCGATGACATCCGGGAGACTCTTCTTCGGAATCGAACCCATGATCTTGCGTAAAATTGGCGCCCGCCCGTTGCTCTTTCAACAGAATTATCAGTTTCGAATCAAACTCCGGTTCCACCGTACGCAGGTCGAGCAGCACGCGGTCATCGCTGATCCGGCCAATCACCGGAGGCTCCATGCAGCGCAGGCTTCGCAAGAGCATCTGCGCCTCAACCGTTGCATGCCGCAGAGATACCGCGGAACTCTGCAGCCGCGCTCCCGGCGCCGTCCCGCCTCCGATAACGCTCATCACCGAAACGACATCAGCTTGAAATTCGCTCGACCTCACCTCATCTGCCACAACACGGCACCGCTCAGATATCTCAGCCGGCGAGCTGTTCAGCATGCGCCGGACCGGAATCGAGCTCGCTTTCTCAGACAGATGGTCCATCAGTGTAGCTTCCAGCGCCGCATACGTCAGCTTGTCCGCGCGAAAAGCTCTCAGCAGCGGGTTTTTCATTATGCGCTCGATCAAATCATTTCTGCCAACAAGAATTCCGCACTGCGGGCCGCCTAGCAGCTTATCTCCACTCGCCGCGATCAGGTCAGCGCCCCTGCTGAAGCTTTCCAGTAACGTGGGTTCTGCGGCAATTCCATATTGCTCGAGCGAAAAGATTAATCCTGTCCCCTGATCTTCAAAGACCGGCACGCTTCGCTCCCGTCCCAGTGACACCAGATCCTGCAGCGTTGGTCTCTCCGTGAAGCCTTCGATGCTGAAGTTGGACTGATGCACGCGGAGAATCAGCGCAGTCTGTGGCGTGATGGCATTCTCATAATCCGACACCCTTGTTTTATTGGTCGTGCCGACTTCCCGCAGTACGGCTCCTGACTTCGCGAGAATCTCCGGAACCCGAAAGCCACCGCCTATCTCGACCAGCTCTCCCCGCGAAACGATTACCTCCGCCTCTTCCGCAAGCGAATTAAGCGCCAGAAATGTTGCCGCCGCGCAATTGTTTACTATCAATGCTCGCATTGCTTTCAAAGCCCCTTCGGCCGCAGCACCGGTCTTGATCATGAGCGTCCGACGAATGAGCGCCTCAGCATGAATGTCTCTGCGGCTCCGCTCTCCGCTCTCGATGTCGAATTCAAGGTTGCAATAGCCTTTCGCGACTTCGACAATGTGATCGAGTGCGGACTGAGACAACGGAGCTCTCCCCAGGTTTGTGTGCAGTATCACTCCGGTCGCATTGATCACCTGCCGTAATGAGAAGCGCGACGCTTCGTTCAATTCATCCACGATTGCGTTTAACAAATTAGCCAGGCGAGCGGTCAGGCTAGCGGGAGTATGTTCTCCGACCGAAATCTCATGCTTGATTTCAGCAAGAACTTCGCGCGCGGCATGCACCACTGTGCTTCTCGAGTGAGATTGCAGCAGCCCTTGAAACCCAGAGGTCATCAGTAAGTCATTCAGAGACGGCAACAGTCTGTGCAAGCGACGCGAATTAGTCCCGGGACTGCTGAGATTGCTCGTCTGTTCACGCTTCATCATGGCTCGCCATCACCGCAAAAGAATAGCCGGCCTCACAATGGCCTAAAGGCGGTAATACGTTCATTGGGTAGCGTAAAGAGTAGCCATGCTGGGGATCGCGTCCGATACGATCTGGCTCCCATCACTGAGAACTTTACTGCGCAGCATTGGGTGCCGTTTGAGAATGACAATAAAAGCATGTTTCAGCGCTGAAAAATCTAAAATGGAGGCGAAATAGCTTTTGTAGGCAATTGCCGGGGTACTCAATCTGAGCACTCCCTGCTCGCCGAGCCAATACGCTTGCTGTAGCTCCGATATCGAGAAGTTAGTCTGCGCATGTTGTGCCGCAATCTCTAGCTCTTGCTGGTCTCTACCATTATCGGAGTAGAGCACATTGGTCGCGCCAGACTTAATTATTTCCATCCCCAAATTCGCCCAAAATGTGAGCCCTCCAAATTTATAACTACTCAACCGCTCTGAATGTATATAAGATTTGCTAACTCCGACGAGTCAATACATATAACGGCTATTGCTAATTTAATAACTTCACTAATTGTTTTGAGACTTTTTTATAAGAAATTGAGACCGTCGATGTACTGATAACAATCTAGACAGAAAATTATTCCATATGTCCCGTCGCAGTTAATCGGCCCAAACCCAACAAGTCTGTCATCAGCCGCAAAGTAACGTTCCCGCGAAGGTAAATCGTTGAATCGTGGTACAGGAGACCTGCAAAACTAGCGCAGTCCACTTGCCTTCTAGATATTCCCGCGTGTGAACAAGCTCGAATAGTTCCACCCATTGGATCTCCTATCCATTGACCCTCCAGACTCAGCAGATCAGAAGGCCTCCGGGTGGGGCCAACATTCGCCAGCAGGTGGGTCCGAATCAGAGTAGCGAAATCATGGCACAATCTTCGAAAACCACACTATTTCAGAAGACATATGCCATCTGCATCCCATATTTATAGATGAGGCTGATGTTTTCTCAATGCTGCGCTGTAGGCGGGTCGCTGAACTGTGAGGCGGACGACAACCGGGACGCGCGTGGTGGTCACCCAATTCCGCCGAGGGCAGACTAGATCGGTGTAGCGGCTGACCTTGCGTTCGCCTGCCGGTTCTACTTCAGGGAAGCGGGTACCGCCGTATTGTCGACTAACCGACGATGGCACTTCTCGCTGGATCTGCTGAGCTATCAAGCTGACCAAGCTTTGATGAGCTTGGGGTGGTGGCCAAATAGGGCGAGGATATGGGCGCGCAGGATGGGTGAGCGGTTGGGATTCTGTTGGAACTGATCGATATATGCGTTGAGTTGAATCTGGAACAATGGCCAGTCTGCGCCGATAAGCTCGGGCAAATCAGGGCGCAGGGTTTCGATGACATCCAGCAAAATTTTGTCTTCGTCCATGGCAGGTTCAACCTAGCCAACTTGGGACAGAGTGTCAATGCGATGCTGAAGGGTCGGCGGACACAACTAGGGGTACCGGCAGCATCTGCGCGGAAATTTACTCTAACGGTTTCAGTCAGCCGCTTCAATGAAGCATCATGTTGGCCAATGCCTGGCAGAGGACGGGAACCGAACGCCTGCAATTGGTTGAAAACACAGCGTCGCAGAGTTCTTAGAGTAAAAAATCGCACGATTGCTGCCGGGACCCCTATTTGTTCAGACGCTCCTCGCACTCCTTGCAAAAGGTTGGGCCACGCAACTGGTCGGAGATCTGCTTTGCCTGCCCATGCGACAGCGTCACGGGATTCGGATTCTTCAGCGTCCCTGCCGGGTTCATGGCATATACGCCCTTGGGGAGGTAATGGCTATCGAGCAACTCCGCCTTTTTCAGGCAAAGCCTACAAACTCCACGTTCCATAACCTTCCTCTTGTCGTCGCCCTTGCGAACAGAGACGGGGCTACTTTCCGGGGCCTGCGACTGCTCAGAATATCAACGCGCATAAACTGGATTCCAATGACGGAGTCCGTGCGGAGTGTTTTGACTGCGACAAGCGGCCTCGCGGCTGGAATCGTAGCCGCGCGCCTGCTAACCATACTGCGAGCGCATGCGTGTGATAGGAATCAGGAAATAAAGACCACGCCGAGTGGAATAGCAAGGTCGAGCACTGGAAGGATTGCCTCTCCCCCTTCGATAAGCGGCATCGGGTCCGGATCGGGCGCAAGATCGCCGGTCTTGACGCGCGTTCCGAAGAGCACCAGAGCAAATGCATGATCGTCCTGGCGTGACGTCCAACGCAGCCCTTGAGCCGTCGGGAACTGCTCGTAGAGCGCTTCCGCCCATCGTCTGGTGCGAGGGTAATGGGTTTTCGTGGTGTCGATCAGCTGCGATCTTTTGATCCCCAGCTTGTGGAGTGCAATGGTGCCGAGATCGATGAGGCGGAGGTCTCTTTTAACCGAAACGGCGGAATGCATCCGCCCATCGAGGACCGATAGAGGGAGGGGTTTGAAACCTGGCTTGTAGGGAACGTCGTGAAACACTGTCTCCAGCAGGGCGCAGTCAAGCGTGGTGCCCGCGTAGAGGGTTGGAATTACTTTTCCCGAGCGACCAAGGATAGGGCTGAATCGCGCATTGCCCTTGAGGGTTGGATTGAAGGCGTTCGGTTTGAAACGCTCATGGTGTATGCGGTAGATCGTCTTCTCAGCGCCCCGCTCGATGAGAGTTCCGTCTAGCGAGTCGGCAGGCTCCAACGGAGCAGCGGTTTAGCCATGCTGCAGCCCCTCCATTGCATCCTTGGCTGCAGCAATCACCAACTTTGGCTTGGTCGCAAGTAGGTCCTGTGGACGCTGGTCGTCCAGGAAACTGTTCAGCCCTGCAAACCAGAACGCGAGACTCCAACGGCTCTTTGTGTCCTGAAATACGTCGAGAACATCGGCCATCGCGGGGTAGGGCTTGTAGCTCTTCTCCGGATTGAGCGCGAAGGATGGGAAGTAGTAGACCCCATTCATCTCCACGGCGAAGATTGCCCTCTCGCGCTTCCACTTGCTTGGCTGAGCACTCGGATTGCTCTCGCTGTATCCGGCTAGCTTCGCGATGTCGGCTGCGCGGATGTAGTCGCCGCTCTCGAGGATCTGTGCCTTCGCCTCGGCCTGCATACTTGCCTGGATCAGTGCGGCACGCGAAGGAGCTATTTCTGGCAGCAGAGCCTCTACCAGCTTGGAAAGCTTCTCCTGCTGGCGTGACCGGATGAGCTGTGGCAGGACCTCGCCCACGCGACGATAGACTTCTTCGGCCGCAGCGAGTTCGTGCTCGCTCTCGAAGGTGATGGCGAGAGCGCGACGGGTGGGAGTCTGCTCGAGAAAGGCGCTGATCTCGACGCCATTGCCTACGACAACCCTCGGCAAGCCGGACTTGTAGCCCGAGATGCTCGCGTCAGTCCTGATGGAGGCGGCCTTCCGTTTGGTTGCCACTGTTTCCCTCCTCCGTTAACAATAGCATAAGTCGGTAAATATGGTTATTTTGGTCAGCGACTCACCAATGTAATCATTTTCGATTCCGAGGGGACCGCACTCCATGAAACATGGCCCGACTCTTGGGTAACTTCAACACTTTTTGATTCAGCAAACTCGCAAACCCGATGAGCTTCCGGGACTACCAAAGTAGACGATAAAGGCAGTAAAAGCACTAGCAGTATGTTGATTCTCCATGCGAGGCGCACGATGAAATCAAACCGGCCGCGCCTAAAGCTTGCACTCATGGCTTCGCCCACAGTTTCACGTCGAGCCTGTCGAGCTGTACTTAAGTACAGCTCGACACTTGATCAATTGAAGCACACATGGAAGGACCACCATCCATCGATGGCCCGGTTTAGTCTGATCCGACTGGCTAATTTTGCAACAGGCTGTTGCAAGTTTCCGGCACTTTGTCGAGCGTCATTCCATTTCCAAGCCGATCGCATCGTTCACTGCCGAAGCCAGATTCTGCTCCGTCCCCAGGTAACGTTCCGTGGTCTGAACGGAGGCGTGGCCCAATAGAAGCTGGATCTGTTCGAGCTCGCCGCCCGCTTTGCGGCAGAGTTTGGCGCAAGTGCGGCGCAGATCGTGGGGCGAGAGCTTGCCGAGCGAGGTGGCCTGGGCGTACTTCAGCACCACTTGCCAGATGGCCTTCTCGTCGGCGATCGCATCTCCAACCACGCGATCGGCTTTATTGACCGGCCGGAAGATTTTTCCTCGAAAGATATCGGCGGCCACGATCCACTCCTCCACCCGCACTTTCACCGCGGCGGGGACGGGGACGGTGCGGATGCGCTTGCCCTTGCCCAGCATGTCGGGATCACCCAGCGCCCTTCGCGCTGCTGAATTTGGTCGATCTCGAGAGATAAGAGCTCGGCCCGGCGCAGGCCACAGCCGATCAGCAGGGCCAGAATTGCCCGATCCCGCTTCCCTTTTAAGGTGCAGGGGTCCGGAGCGTTGAGCAGTTCGCTGGCCTGCTCGCGCAGCAACCAGTTCCCTACCCGGACTCCCTGCTGTTTGACTCCCT
>DASYBJ010000481.1:0-4303 GCA_036500845.1 Acidobacteriaceae bacterium | reverse complement strand
GGCCGGACTCATTTTGCCGGCGGGCAAGGCTGAAAGTTGAGGCAGGTCAATGATCGGACATTTAGCGGTCTCAAGACGGCAGATCTTCCGATGAATTAGGCGTCTTCCAGCTGGATCCCGTTTCTCCGCCCTTCTTTCGAGGTCCAACCAGCCACCGTGAGTTCCTACGTAATGCGACATCGATGCATTGGGCTGAGCGTCCTCTTCAAGCTTTTTGCGTACCGCAACCAGTCATTGTGGCTAAGGAACTGCCGATAGCTGTCGTCGAGGCGTTTGACCTCTGCCTGCATTTGCTGTTTGACGGCCGGATACGGCGTGATCGTCTCGATCGTCACGTGCTGTATTACTACCGGAGTTTTAGAGATGCGAAGGCTGTCGTTTAGCTGATTCATGCAAATCTCCTCAGGAGCTTGGAGTTACAAGTGGAGTGCTCCCGCATTCGCAACTACATAAGGATTCGTCATAGTGTTTTTGCGGAATGTCATCTTTGATTCGTCTCTTGATCAGCAAACCGCATAAAGTCTGCCACATGAGACGCCCATAGGTGAGGGTGGGCCATCGATAAATGCCCATTCGATGACGGTGTCCCAGGTTGTACGAAGTAGCGGGCGTGAGGCACCTCAGCAATCAGCTTCTCGAGGAGATGCAGTGAATCAGGGTTGAATTCATCGTCACTGAAGTTGAGCGCAAATACCGGCGTCTTCACCTGGCGAAGACCGGCCTCAGGATCGTAATCGCGAGAGGAATCGACCGAATAAAGCAAGTCGTTGGCATCAAGTTTGGAAGCTTGCTGGGCCACAGAGTTGATATATTTGTCAGTCGAGCTCTGATCTGGAAGCAGGGCCTGTAAGTGCGGGACTCCCTCAATCATCAACATGACGAGCTGCCCAGCGTGTGTGAGAGATGGGGGATTTGCCTCATAGTTCCCATCTCTCCAAGCGGGATCACTTTTGATCCAGTCGATCACCATACGACGCCATAGGAGGTTTCGGCCCGCAACCCGAGTGGGGAGCGCCACAATCGGCATGATCGCGCTAACAGAATCAGGATATTTCTCAACCCACTGCCACGCATTCATGCCGCCCATCGAGAGGCCGACGATTGCCTGCAGACGGTTAATCTGTAGAGCCTCGGTGACCAGGCGGTGTTGGAGATCAACAAGGTCGGTGTAGGTATATCGGGGAAAATGAGCACGTAATCCGTCACTCGGTTTGCTGGATTTACCGTGTCCCACGTTATCGACAATGATTAGATAGTAGCGGCTCGCATCAAGGGGTTTACCCGCTGCGTAAAGATTCTGGATGAATTCGTCGGTCAACATGGCAGCTCCGCTGGCGCCCGTCCAGTGCAACAAGAGAATTGCGTTGTCGACCTCCCCTTGCACACTTCGGTGAGGCTTTCCCAGCGTCACGTAGTGCAGGCGCAGATCGGGCAGGGTCGATCCGTCGCCAAATCGGTAGCCTTCCGGCTTCCAATCACATTCTTTTGCTTCGGTATTGAGTACCGAAGATAATCTCGAATCTGCGTTACACATGGGAATCCTCTGAGCTGGCAACGATAGCGCCGAAAGGCTAACGAGCATGGATACCAAAAATCTCTTCACGACTGCTTTGCTCCTCACTGTTGCACCCTAAGAGTCGGCGCGAGAACAAAAAGTGCAAATCCTTGTTAAGAGAAGTTCGCTGGAATTTGGCCTGTCCATCGAGCTTCATTCCATCCGGACCCCAACAGGTTTCATCGGAAGGTCTCTTTGTCGGAGATCCGTTCCAAGGGGAAGTGCATGGATTAGGACTTGGCATATTGCATGGTCCATACCGCAGTTGTTTCCCCTGGGATGTATTCGTTGCCGACCCAAGGAGTGCCGCATAGGTGAAGGTACGCATAGGGGGTTTCATCGAACATCACCCATGCGCCTGCGTCACGGACCGTTGAAGGGAGTCCGGATGCCTTTGCGCTGAAGGGCCACATGATCATCCAATGCGGTCCTATGGGAATGGCAGGGCTGGTTTTGTCCATTTCGTCGGTGTTGCTGTGCTGAGTTGCTCCACACAGCATGTAGGCCAAACCGGGTACTTTATTGGTTGGCTTCTCCTTCTTCGCCATCGCATCCATAAACCACTGCATGGCCATCGGGTCGACGCACATAGGAGGATGTCCCACCTTGTTCTCATCGCCGGGCATGCACACCCAGTCATTCGTGCCCTTTCGCAGTACAATCATCTTGCTGTTTTCGTCCATGTCCACGACTGTCGCGTCTTTCGTTATCTGCGAAGGCCCAGACATCATGGCACGCTTTATCTTGACCTCAACCTGAGCGGCGGGACTCTCGCCTGCAGTCGAGTTCTGGCCCGGAACCCCAGCGATAGCGTTGTTACTATAGCTGCCGGACCCGGCTTCTTGGGCTTGAGTCCTCTCGTTGAGCGTCGCGAGCATCGCGCCGGCGAGAGCAGCGTACCTGACAAACGCCCGTCGGGATACGAGGCCGCTTCCTTCCGGGCTTGTTTCCACGCTGTCAGAGATCTTCACGGTAGGTGTATCGTTCATTGATCCCTCACATTCTTTGCTTGAGTGCAGTAGCCGGATCTTCCAGTTTGGTCAGTTCATGGTTCAGCACAAGATCCTCATCTTGCGGTCCTGTGATGTAAGCTAACCGGGATGGTATCTAGCCCCAAATGGCTCGGCGTATACCATTAGCGTTATATATGCGATCCCCCTATTGTTCTTCCACCGAGACTGGCGACGTGCCAAGAGACGGTCTCGGGTTGGGTTCAAAAGCTTGACGGTATAACTCTTTGTCCGGATTTATTCGAGGGGAGGCATTGTTAATCGGAATACAGATCATATTTGTGCTGTTCCACCGTCGACGAAGAGTTCTATGCCAGTGATATAGCTGCTCTCTTCTGAAGCCAGAAAGACGACCGCATTTGCAATTTCTTCGGGTGTTCCTGTGCGCCCCAGCGGTGCGATGTCCGCGGTGTGCGATTTCATATGTTCTATCTGTCCGTCACTGAGGCCGAACTGAGTCTTATAACCAGGTGTGATGACGGTGCCAGGGCTAATCACATTTACGCGGATATTACGACCTTTCAGTTCGATCGGCCAGGTCCGCGCAAAGGAACGCAAGGCTGCTTTGCTGGCGGCCAGCGTACTCAAACCTGCGATGCCCTTGACGGAGACCATCGACCCGTTGATCACGATCGATCCACCACCCGGCATCAAGGGAAGTGCCTTCTGTACTGTAAAGAGGGTTCCTTTCACATCTGTGTTGAACAGATGATCGAAGTGCTCCTCCGTAATTTGTTCCAGCGGCACGAAAGCGCCTGCGCCGGCATTTGCGAACACGATGTCCACATGCCCCTTCTGCTCTTTGACGATCGCGAACAACCGATCAAGGTCTCCCAAGTTCGTTACATCACCTTGCACTGCGGTCACATTTCGTCCAATCACGCTAAATGCCGCATCCAGTGCTGTCTGCCGGCGGCCGGTGATGAAAACGTAAGCTCCTTCTGCCACGAACAGTTCGGCAGTCGCAAGGCCGAGCCCACTACTTCCTCCTGTAATAACAGCAACTTTGCCTTCTAGCTTCCCCATGACATTCTCCATTTGCTTCTTTGTTGAACAACCGACTATCCCGCCACTTGCGTGCCAGCCTGGAGCGCAGCCTGTATTGTTGGAACATCGAGGACAATCTCAAGGCGCACAGCTAGCTGGTCTTTGAACGCGCCCAGAGGTGCATGATCGGGACATCGAAGGGGCCACCGGTATCTCGAATCGTGCCGTGAAGATGCGATCGCCACGGATAACTGAATTGGCAAGAGTTAGCGACATCGAATTTAAGCTTCAGCAATCTAGACTTTTAGTAAATACTCTCCCTAAAGCAAACTTTTACCGATCATCCGGTCAGCCTTATCAAAGCCTATCTGTGATGGAGCATGTTTATTTGTCTAGGGGCGAAGTATTTTTTGAAGATCTGCGCAACGGTGCTTCGAGGCTTTTGTGAACCGCTCTGCGCGGACGCTGGACAGATCTATAGATTGGACGTGCGGCGTGTCTTACGGAACTTGAGCGGGGCAACCCCATAGGCCGAACGAAATAAACGGCTGAAATGAGCGACATCGCTGAAGCCCCAGCGCCGAGCAATCTCGGTAACCGTGCGATCGAGGCTCGAGCTAGCGAGTTCAGCTCGACATTGTGCAAGACGGCGCGACTTGATCCACGTTCCCACCGTTGTTCCGTGCTCACTAAATACCAGGTGCAGGTAGCGGGTAGAAATGTGGTGCGTCCGCGCGAGCATCGTTGGAGA
>DASYBJ010000480.1:0-14253 GCA_036500845.1 Acidobacteriaceae bacterium | reverse complement strand
TGGTTACAAGGCTTTCGAGCAGACATAACGCCCTATCAAATTCTTGGATCGGCTCAATCTCCATTGGCATTTTAAGCATTCCTCCCTTAGTTCAGTTGGCACGTTCTACGTCGCCCTGTCCGATGTGTCGACAAAATTGGCTGGCGAAAGGAAAAGCGCCAAGACCGAAGAAACCGGGACAGAGGATCGTTCACTACTACTTCTGTAACTGCAATTATCGTGTAAACGTCCCCGCCGTCCCGAGGCTTTCCCGGGTAGAGCCGAGCGGAATATAACAGACCTAACCTCCTCGATTTGTCCCTCCTCGGTTCCGGCACCATGTCACGCAGCCTGCGGAAGGTGTGGTAAACATCACCGGTTGTCCATGCCACCTACGAGGAGGGCACAGGCGGGACTGACACACTAAAAAAGCACAGTGCCAGTTCCGTCCAGGAATTTCCTGTGCACGAATCTCTCACGGATCCCGTTCGTTCGGGTTATCCCTGTCTCCGGATTCTCCCAACCACGGGGAGCGCATGTTACAAAAGGCATATGCCGCGGATCCCCTATCGCGCCACCAACTTCTCCGGACCGTTCGCTGCCGTCAATAAGAACGACGGGGAGATCGAAGTGACGTGGGCGCAACTCGTATGGGCAGCGATCACCGCGGGAAAGGCGGCCGGGGATGAGTATGCCTACGGGATCTACTCCGCACTCGAACGACTGCACCGAGCTTCGATGATGCGATCCTATCTGTTGCAGGCAGCCTCTGGATTCCTTCGTCGTACTATGCCATACCAGCTATCGGATCCCTCTGAGAAGACCTCGATCTCTTTTTATCTGGGAATGACTCTCGCCAAACTGTTCGCCGAAGTGCTATTCGAAGTGCCGCGGATGTTGCACTTCGCTGTATACGCGCAGAACTACCAGATCGTGGCAGGGCAGGGGGAATCCCGCCCTGATCTCATCGGTCTTTCCAGTGGCGGAGATTGGCATGTGTTCGAGGCCAAGGGACGCTCCAACGGATTCAACGCCGGCGCCCTCACAACGGCCAAAGACCAGGCCGAGCAGATCACGTCTATTGACAACCTTGCCCCCGTCTGCAGAGTCGCTTGCCAGGCGTACTTTTCCTCGAAGGGTCTCAGCTTCCGGATGGATGACCCTGCGCCAAAGAGGAGCGATCGGTCCCGGAGCATCAAGATTAGTCGATCCGATTTCGAGCAAGCTTACGATGATCCCATTCGCAGGGTGATCGAGCTTCGTGGAGCTAGCACACCCCTCAATTTTGCGGGAAGGCGGTTCCGCGGGGCCAGGATCGAAGAGGCAGATCTCTGGGTGGCGGTTCCGGATGATAGTCATGCGCCTCCGCAGAAATCAGGAGCGGACTTCCCCGCCACGGATCAGTACCTCGGAAGAGATCAGGTATTGGTTCGAATTGGACCTTCGTGGAGCGAAACCAAGATGAGGCTGCAGCCGAACCAAAGGTCTAACAGCAGCTAGGAAGCATGGTCGACCATACGCTCGGTTCAATTACCAGCTCGGGCGGGTGGCCCACTCAAGCCTTGTTTTGGCTTGAGTGGGGCAGTTTCACGAATGTACCGAAGTTTCTCAATCCGCAAGTGTCCTATGCTGCGGTTCTCCGAGCAGCAGGTGGACGTGCTCCGGCATCACCACGTACCCATACACGCACAGACCGAAGCTGCTTCTGACCCGCTCCAGCGCTGTCTTGAACGTTCGCTTGCTGATCGGCCGTCAGGGACAATGAACAACGCTGGTAGCAACAGAACGTAACAAAGTGGGCTTGTCCAGATGTCCAGATTCGTGAAACCGTTTCAGACCCCAAGGCCCGAGGCCAGCTTACCCCAGAAACTTCCCCACTCAAGCCAAAACAAGGCTTGAGTGGGCCACCCGCCCATGCAGCGAAAACCGGATGCTCGCGCCCGATTACACTTTCAGTACGATGACCACCATCAGCCGACGCAAATTCCTTACCAGCGCAGCCCTTTCTCTTGTCGGAGCCCGCCTTTGTGCGCAGGGCGGAGCGGGAGCCCGGGTCACCCTCAAGCTTCCCCTTGACGCCACAGGACCCCAAATGCCAGCCGACTTTATCGGCCTTTCCTATGAGGTGCAGCAACTGTCGGATCCGAGCTTCTTCTCGAAGAGCAACGCCGGCTTGGTTCGCGCGTTCAAAGCTCTGGTGCCTCAGGGCGTGCTGCGCCTGGGCGGCAACACCAGTGAGTTCGCATGGTGGAAACCAACTTCCAGCTCACCCGAACCCGAGCATCCGCAGACCCGGGTTGTCGAAGGAGAGCCCAAAGCGCAGTATTACGCCGTGACACCCGACGCGGTGCGCAACCTGGCGGGTTTTCTGAAAGCGACGGGCTGGACGTGTCTGTATGGCATTGGGATGGGAACCAATACGCCCGAGCGTGCTGCCGACGAAGCCGAGTTTGTGGCGAGGACTCTTGGCGCGAGCCTGCAGTATTACCAGATTGGCAACGAGGTGGATCTGTTCGATCGCCACTTACGCGATCCAAAGACGTGGTCCGCGAAGACCTACCTGGACGAGTGGCTCACGCTCGCGCGTGCCGTGATGGCCCGCGTGCCGGGGGCGAAGTTCGGGATGCCGGATGTAGCCGCCCATGTAGAGTGGTTGCCGGAGATCGCCGATTCGTGGTCGTCGATCAAGAATCCGCCAAACGTGACAACCCTTACGCACCATTACTACTTCGGCGGACCGGCAACCAACCCGGAGGTCAACATTCCCAACCTGCTAAAGCCGGCCACGATGGCAAAGGTTCAGAAGACCGCGGATACCGCGGCTGCCGCGGCAAATAAGATGGGCGTTCGTGTGCGCATGACGGAAGGCAACACCTGCTATCGCGGCGGCAAGCCAGGTGTGTCCGACGTGTTCGCCTCGGCGCTGTGGTCTGCCGACTATTCGCTATTGCTCGCCAGCAACAACTATTCCGGGGTCAATTTGCACGGCGGCACTGGCAAATCGGTCGCAAACTCCGTCGGAGGTTTCCTGCCGGGTGACGTCCTCCTCAAAGGCAAAGGCGAAAGCCCGGAGCAGATCGCGACTCATCCTCACCCCTTCTACACACCCATTGCGGCTTTCGGCTCAGACTACTTGATGGAGCCAGTGGCTTATGGCCTCAAGTTTGCTGGGGCACTCAGTGGAGGCTCCTTTCTCCGGGACGACTTCACCTCAGAGATTCAGGCGACGGGAGTCGACGCGACCGCCTACGCTGCCATACTCCCTGGCGGACACGTGAGCATCATCATCCTCAACAAAGACGCGGAGCAGGATATCCAACTGAGCCTGGACTTTGGAATGGGTAAAACAGGAGCGGTGGAGACTGAAACACTGCATGCCCCGGCGCTGGACAGCCGGGAAGCTCACATCACGCGGTCTAAAGAACCTCGCCGTCTCAAGGACGGCAAGTACGTCGTGTCCGTTCCCCACGCGACGGGACTCTGCCTGACCCTCAAGTGAAAAATTGAAGAACCCCGCTCGTCCCCGTTTCGGGCGGGTGGCCCACTCAAGGCTTGTTTTGGCTTGAGTGGGGAGTTTCACCGAAGTTTCTCAATCCAAAAGTGTCCTATGGTGCGGTTCTCCGAGCAGCAGGTGGACGTGCTCCGGCATCACCACGTACCCATACACGCACAGACCGAAGCTGCTTCTGACTCGCTCCAGCGCTGTCTTGAACGTTCGCTTGCTGATCGGCCGTCAGGAACAATGAACAAGACTGTGAGTGGGCCCCGCGTTTGTCTGTTCCTGGTTTCCAGAAACTTAACACGAGAGCACGAGGGAAATAAGTATTGTAGTTCTGCTGTCCCCACCGCGTTAGTTTCATTGCTGTCGGAATGACTTTGCTGCAGATTCCTTGGGCCAACGGGTTTAGCTCGCACCAGGAGCAAAAAACAATGACCAGCCTTCGTGATCGCAGTGTTCCGGGCTCAGGTATGTCTTCACAATCGACTTCCAATCCCTCCCTAGTGGGGACTGTTCCCCGGCGTGAGCCAGGCAGTCGGCTATTTCTCGGAAAGCCTCGCTCAGCGACTCCATGAGCAACTCATCCTTGCTCCCGAAATGCTTGTAAAATCCTCCGTGGGTCAGGCCGGCGTGCCGCATCACGGCTGAAACCGCGGCGCCCAGTTATTCCTTCGGCGCGAACGTGCCGCGAGGTGTCTTTCACAATCTTCTGATGGGTTTCGACTTTATGTTCGGGCCGGTAACGCATGGGGCATTATAGGATGTTAGCAATCATCTCACGGTGCAAGCCGGTCCCGCTTCTGGCCAGCCTGAAGAAAACCTGAATCTATAGGATGATTGCTATAATCCTATATGCATCCGAGCCGCGGCTTCCGCCGAAAATCTCGTGGAAGGCCGGCTCGGCATCCTAACCGCGGTGCTCGACGCCGCGTCAATCCGATTGGAGGCCCAATGTCGCCGGAAACCCTCTTCCAATTGCATCTCGTTTTAGGTTATGTCGCGTGCCTGCTTTGCTTCGGCGTGTACGTCCTGCCTAAGCTCACATCGATGGACCGGGTTGGAGCGCAACGCGCCATCGCTACTCTGCACAGCTTCCGTTTCTTCGGGCTCGTCTTTATCCTTCCAGGTGTCGTCGGCCCCAATCTGCCGGCGGGCTTCGCCACGTTCGCTGCCTACGGCGACCTGGCAACCGGGGTGCTGGCCATCCTGGCGCTTCTCACGGTAAGGATACGTCCGCTCTTTTGGCTGTTCGTCGTGGCCTTCAATCTCGTGGGGGCGGCCGACATCATCCTCGACTATTACCACGCCATCCAGGTCGGCCTTCCCGCGCTGGCGGGGCAGTTGGGCGCCACATACGCGATCCCAATCGTCTACGTGCCCATCCTGGTGATCACGCACTTCGCCGCTTTCTATTTGCTGCTGCGTCCTCAGCCCAAGGCGGCTCGGGCCCTCGCTGGCGATGCAGCCGCAGCTTAGGGCCTGTTAACACAGTGTAAACAGGGCCTAGATCAGCCACCCGTAATTATCGAGATTGCATGGAGAACCGTGATGACCGACACCACCACCAAGGTGCGCGAGCACTATAGCGCCACGGGCTTCACCGACCGGATCAAGTCGGCCCTCGCGACGATCGCGCCCGAAGTTCAGACGCTCACCGTCGCTCAGCTCGCTCCACTCGACCAGTTCCATATCCGAGGCATCCTCGCCACCGCCGAATTGGCCGCTGCCGCTGGGCTCGAGCCATCGACCCGCGTGCTGGATCTAGGCTGCGGCATCGGCGGACCGGCGCGCTATCTCGCGGCCACCTTCGGCTGTAGGGTGACAGGCGTCGACCTGAGCCCCGGCTTTATCGATGCAGCCACTTACCTAACGGTGCGCTGCGGGCTGTCCGATAGCGTCACCTTCCAGGTCGGCGACGCCCTGCATCTGCCTTTCGAGGATGCGGCTTTCGATACGGTGTTCCTGCAGCATGTGGCGATGAACGTCGAGAATCGCCCCGCCCTCTATGCCGAGGTGCGTCGGGTCCTAACGCCGGGCGGCCGATTCGCCACCTACGACCTAGTGATTCGGGATGGCGATGTCGTGTATCCCGCCCCGTGGGCGCGCGACGCCTCAACCAGCTTCCTGCTCAGCGAGAGCGATACGCGCACGGCGCTTGAACAAGCCGGATTCAAGGCGGTCCTCTGGCGCGATGACACCCAGACCGCGCTCGACTGGTTCAAGGCGTCCATGGCCGGCCCGCCACCGAGCGGACCGAACCTTGGTGTCGTGATGGGTCCGGATTTCGCGACGAGGACCGGCAATCTTGCCCGTAACATCCGCGAGAACCGCCTCGGCGTGCTGTCCACAGTTCTGACCCGCGACTGAAGGCTATCGCCGCCCGCGGTGTTAAGAGAAACATGCAATGCGGATCGAATTGTTCTCGTCACCGCAGCTGCCGGCGGCACGAGCGGAAATAGAAACCAGTGCCGAGCCCAGCAGAGGTCGCACGGACTAGTAATGGCAAATCGGCGTATAGTGTGTGACGCGTACCCAGTCTAAGAAAAAGCAATCGGACGGCAGTATGGTTAGGGTATGCCGCTAAACGTTCAGGAGCAGTTTGGACAGATCGACATCTATGTCTTCGATCAAATCCTTCGAGGGAACATTGCCCATGGAATGCGCGTGCTTGATGCCGGATGCGGATATGGACGCAATCTAGTCCATCTGCTGCGACAGGGCTGCGAGGTATTTGCCTTGGACGCGGACCGCAATGGAGTCGAGTATGTTCGTCAACTCTCTGCGTCCTTGGGAGCCAAACTTCCTGCAGAGAATTTTCAGGTCGGGCTCATTGAGCGGATGCCTTTTCCGGACGCATTCGCCGATGTCGTGATGTGCAATTCCGTACTTCATTTTGCCCGGGATGAAGATCATTTCAGGAGGATGTTGTCCGAGTTATGGCGTGTTCTAATGCCTGGCGGGGTGTTCTTTTGCCGTTTGGGTTCACGGATCGGAATGGACTTCAAATGGGTGCGGGGCAATACATATGTCGTAGGGGATGGTTCAGAATGGTTTCTGGTGGATGAGGAGATGCTCTTAGAACTTAGCCGGGAGATGAATGCTGTTCTTGTCGATCCTCTGAAGACCACAATCGTTCAAAACTATCGCTGCATGACAACCTGGGTGCTACGAAAGCAAACCTAAGCTTTGAGCTTCGATGAGCACTGCGCGTTTCTCACTAGATTGCGTTGTCTAAGCTACGATGCTAGAAACTGAGGAATGAAGCTCGTCGCGTGCCTACTCGCTTGGCTCTCTCTGTCGTTCCTGGCGCAAACACCGGTCAAGCCCGCCGATGTTCCCGTCCAGGACAAAATCACGGCGCTTCAAAAGCAGGGTGCGGAGGCGCTGAACCGCGAGCGAGCCCGAAGCAAGACCAATCTCTGCGCCCACCCAGGGGATGGCAGCGACCCCGCCGTCGGCAACTGCTGGCTGCGGGAGGGCAGGACGACGGATGCGGATTACACCGCCTACGTGCGCTCGATCGGCGCATTCCTTCGGCTGTCTCAGCAGGCTAACCGGACCACGCCGCTGCCCGCAGGGCCGCCCCAGCACCTCGAGTTCGACACAGCGGAGGCCACTTGGCTCAGCTATCGCAAGCAAGCTTGCGATGCCATGACCGCTCAATGGGAAGGCGGCACGCTGGGCCGAACCGCTTACCCGAAATGCCTGGTCACCGTCACCTGGGATCACATGAACGAATTGGACGACCTCTACTCCGATTATTAGGACGGCCATTAAAGGCTAGTCCACTGTCGTTGAGTCGCGGTTGCTACGAGTCTGATCGCCAGATAGATTAACAGCGTGTCGCTGGCTCAGCTCAGTGCCATGTTTCTATGCAGCCCCGTTTGTTGATACCTATCGAGGGATAGGTCTGAAGCACCTCGGTGAGCGCATGACTTCGAAGCCGCCACTAGAGGACGTGTTTAACGCGTGACGGTCGCGCTTCAAATCGGCGCTACTTGAGCATTCTTTGATCCATTTCTGCTTTTGTTTGCGAACAGGGACGGCGCGTTCAGCAAAAGCCAAACCGCGATCACGGAGTCAAAGACCATGCAACCGAAGGAGGATGTTCGCTGGAATGGCCAGATTGGATTTCCCCACAAGTGATGAGGCAGATCCCATGCCGCGTGCATCAACCAGGCGATGCCGATGAACCGATAGGATCGAAGTCCAAGATATACGATAGGTGTTGCAATCACCGGATAGATCAATTCCCATTTACCAAACCCTCCCGAAAGGTATGCTCCTACCGCGCCCGCAGCAAGGATCGCGTTGAACGTGCGCCGCGCCGGATGAGGGATCAATGACATGAGTGCGATAAATAAACCCGCCGCAAGAGCAGGCCTGATGTAGTCCACGGGCGCTAAGGCAGGTGTTTCCAATGCGAGCATCTTTACTCTCCTGTGCTCAAGCATAGAGATTGAGCCATAATCAAACCAGTGGCAAGAATGACAAGATTCGCAGGAATCAGGCCAAATATTACGGCGAACGCAAAACCACATCAAATTGCAATTCTTGCGTTCGATGGGGTGGTTCTCGGTGATCTTGCAATACCATTGGAAATCTTCGGACGCATTCGTGATCCGCGTGGGCAACCGCGTTATGACATTCGTGTCTACGGCAGTTCACGCCAAGTAAGAACGGAGCACATGCGCCTTGAGATTGGACGAAGGCTGTCTTCCCTGAAGAGGGTTGATACAGTAATCGTCCCGGGAATCGATAACATTGAACGGCCGATCCACCCAGACATTCGGAATGCGCTCCGCCGCTCAGCGAAACAAGGAGCTCGCATTGCATCGATCTGTACCGGCGCTTTCGTGTTGGCACAGGCTGGCCTGCTCGATCATCTTCGCGTAACGACGCATTGGCTTGTTGCCAAAGAGTTGGCTCGGCGCTACCCGGCAGTCAGCGTAGATGCGGCAGTTTTATATGTCGATAACGGCCAGATTCTCACATCGGCCGGTGCCGCAGCAGGAATGGATCTCTGTCTACACATGATCCGGTCCGACCACGGTGCTGTTGTGGCTTCATTTGCCGCGAGGGCTGCGGTCATGCCGCTGGAACGCTCCGGTGGGCAGAGTCAATTCATCGTTCACGAGGCACCGGAGGCAGCTGAATCCATGGGGCCGCTGCTGGTATGGATGGAACAGAATCTCAAACGAAGACTGACACTCTCGGTCATCGCACGGCATACGGGCATGAGCAAGCGCACACTCAGCAGACGGTTCCTGGAACAGGTCGGGGCAACTCCTGCCCATTGGATTGCGAAAGCTCGGGTTCGCCGTGCACAACATCTGCTCGAAACCACCCTTTGGCCGATCGAAGGAGTCGCCACCGAGTCGGGGTTTCGATCAGCTTCGGTGCTCAGAGAACACTTTGCCGCCAGCGTCGGAGTATCCCCTCAGGCCTATCGCCGATCGTTTGGACATCAGGATGTTTCGGGTTAGAAGTCATGCTTGCGAATCCGCGACTCGCTCAATGCGGACCATACGACAACTTGGATGAGTTCTGGTGCCGATTGTAAGGGCGGTTCGATTCGCTCTAATCGCTTTTCCTCAATAGCTTAGTGACAGAACCACAGGCGGACATCCGCCCAACTGCTAAAGCGGCATGATTCTGTCAGTTCACAACTTTTTGCAATTTGTTGCGTCGGTGTGACATATTGCCCGAAGCTGTACGCTTATTCTCGATCCAATGACGTGCCAAATCATTTTCCAGGGAGGTCCACGTGAAGAAGAGACTCTGTTTCCTGCTCATCGCATTGGCTGCCGCTCCGGTGGCACTGCACTCACAAGAACCGCCGGCCGCGTCGTCTAATCCGATCACCGCCAGCGAAAAAGGCTTTTACACACTAGTTAGCGGCGAAGTTATGGCTGCGGCCGAGAAGATGCCGGAGCAAAACTACTCGTTCAAGCCAACCCCGGATGTGCGCAGTTTTGGCCAACTGGTCGGCCACGTGGCCGACGCTCAGTACGGTTTTTGCTCGACGGCAACCGGCGAACCGAATCCCATGAAAGCCATCGAAAAAACTAAGACCTCGAAGGCCGATCTAGTGATCGCACTGAAGGACGCCATAGCCTACTGCAATAAGGCGTATGCCGGCATGACTGACGCGCAGGGCAGCCAGACCGTTAAAATGATGAACTACGATGTGGCAAGGCTAACGGTATTGTCGGTCAATACAGCACACACCGATGAACACTACGGGAACATGGTCACCTATTTACGATTGAAAGGTATCGTCCCCCCGAGCAGCGAAAAACGCGCTAGTCAGGGACAGATGTAGGGGTAAACACTGATGTTGCCGGCAGCAAAGTAGGCATTAGGAGAACGGCTCAATCAGAGAAAGAAAAGCCGGATTCATGCGCTTGAGGCCAAAACCGGTGAACTCCATGAGGAGCCCACGATGCTGCCGATCAGGTAGACGCACCCTGCAGGCCGCCTGAATCGAACTCATCACACCAGACGGTGAATTGTACGCTTGGGTTTGCTTAAGTCGTCCTCTAAAGAGTCTTGCGGCAGGCTGTTCAAAAACAGGTTGCTTCCAAAGTCCAAGCGTACGATTTATGTCGTTTCGTGTGGTGACGCGTAGACGATTGAAGCACGCTTCGATGGCGAGCAAGATGTCTCCTCGGCGGATGGTCGCTCGTTCGGCGACTCCTCCGGGAAGTACATCTTGAAACACTCGTCTTTCGCCAGCATCGGGGTGGTAGCCACATTTAACTGAAAACCTCCGTTAAGGCTTTTGATCCGGCACTCATTACTGAGGTTCGGCGCCGTGGATTGCTCCAATATGCCGTTTGACGATAGGGTCGGTCTCGGCCGCGAACGACTTGTAGTCGTGTGAACCGTCGATTGCCTCTTGCGCAAATAGCTTCTCGTCCTTGTCGTGGATGGCCGCCATCTCTTCCATGTAGGCCTTGTCGAATTCCTCCCCCGACAAAGTCTTAAGGTGGTCCAGCTTTTGGGTGAAATCCGGATTCAAAGTTGGCGCAATCGATACGTGAGCCGCGGTTGAGATGATCTTTAACTTCTTATTGACAAGTTCATGGTCATGCACTTCGCTGTTGGCAGCATCTTTTACGTCCTGCGTGGAGGCCTTCTGGAGTGCCAGCTTGCTGGCCTCCACCTCATACTGTCCGCCTTGGGAGACCTTGGCAACGAACGCCTTGTCTGTCCCAGACGCGGTCTGCTGCGCCAGTGCATTCCCGCTCGCGGTGATCGCTAAAGCAAGCAGAGAAGAAGAAAAGGAAATGGCTGATATCTTCATGAAGAGAGCTCCGGTAAGATAGATACGTGCAGACAATATGCGACTCTATGTCTGCTCTTAATTTTTCTAGTGATATAACAACCGCCCCGCCGCTATTATTCCCATCGCCTGAGTGCGAGTTGGAGTGACCACCACCGTCGGCGTAAGAACGACGGCTTCCTTCTACTCCCCCTGCTCCTCCAGCCGCATAGGCTTTCAAGGCGTGTTTCCGCGGATCCGATCTCGTCACAACGCGGCCGGATTGCTTCCGCATCGCCGACAAACCGCCCCGAACTCGTCAGGCATAATTTCTGAGTCAAGACATTGGAGGTCTCTGCCCGGGGCACGGTGGATTCATTGCCGGCGATACAGATAGAACTCGATTGAATCTCAAGGAGACTAAAACCATGGCGGTTCCATTCATCAAACAACTAGTTTGGGGTTCCACACTATTGGCAGCGCTCAGCACCGGATTGATGGGCGGAGTCTTCTTTGCTTTTTCGAGCTTTGTCATGAAAGCCCTTGCTCGGCTCCCGCTTCCTCAAGGGATTGAAGCGATGCAATCCATCAACCTGACGGCAATAAACCCGCTTTTCATGGCTGCCCTCTTCGGAAGTACGGCGGTTTGTGTGCTGCTGGCTGTCTACTCGCTGGTGTCATCGTCTCAGCATGGGGTTACGTACCTTCTCGTCGGCAGCCTCTTCTATCTTATTGGGGCCTTTTTGACGACTGTGCTGTTCAACGTGCCACTCAACAACGCTCTAGCTCGGGTAGATTCTGGAAGCATTGCTGGCGCAGAACTTTGGGCCCGCTATCTCACCACGTGGTCGGCTTGGAACCATGTACGTGCGTTGTCATCTATCTTGGCATCGGCAGCTTTTGCGTTCGCACTATCTCGGGGCAGCCGGTGACTTCAAGCTAATTTGGAAAGTTCCCACGCAGTCCGCTCACGTCAGGAGAAGTCTCCTCCTACAGCCTGCCGCTTTCGTACTTCCCGGATTGCTCCTGGATCACGGACCACCTTCTCACAATCGGATTAGGGAAGGGTTGCCGATAAATCGGGAGTAAAGTGACGAGGTCGCCGCTCTCAGGACCGATGTGGTCAACGGCTCGATACGCCGAGGCGTATCGAGAGCTCGCACCGCCGCGGATGTCTACCATGTACTCATCTTCGGCGAAGCGGCCGGTCCGGCTCGCGATGCGGGCGCCTTGACCGTCGGGCTTCCGCGGGATTCCATTCGCGGGCTAAACGCTTACTTTCCCCCAGCCGCAAGCGCAAACGCGATATACCCCTTCGAGATCGCGGGAGTCGATACGCCGCCGGGCGGCATGTAGCCTCTCTCCGGGTACGGCGTGCCCCCGCCGCTAACGGCGAGCAGAATGTATTCGCGTCCGTTCACTTCATACACCGCGGGCACGCCCTGCGATCCGTTCGGCAGCTCTTTGCTGAAGATCAGCTTGCCGGTGGCGCTATCCAACGCGTAGAGCCTTGCGTCGTTGCCGGCAAACAAGATCAATCCTCCGGCCGTGATCACAAACCCACTCTTCGGATACACGTTTCCCCGCAGTTTGTCGCTCGGGCCCGCTTGCGGAAGGTCGCCATAAGGCGTCTTCCATTTGATCTTGCCGGTGTTCAAGTCGTAGGCGGTGATGGTGCTCCACGGTGGGGTTATCACATAGGGCTCGTTTCCATAACCGGTCTTGTAACGGGATGGAGGCTCCTCGACATCGTCAGGGTAAGGCGGCTCCGAAAACGACCTGACCAGGGCTTGCGTCGCAGCCGAAGGCGCCGAACCCAGGGGCGCCAGGTCGGGCTGGTTCAGAAAAGCCATCAGATCGTTCATCGATTGTGCCGGTAGCGAAGCAAACGAGGGCATGGTCGCTCTGCCGTTGGTGATCGTGTTGCGAGTCGCCTCCACGCCCAGCCGGCTCACGGCGGTGTCGATTTCAGGTCCGCGATCGCCCTTCAGTTCCGGGCCGTGGCAAACCTGGCAGTTCTGTTCATACACGGCGCGCCCCATTTGCTCTGGCGTTGGAAACCCTGCTCTGGCTTGTGCCGCAGCCGGATTGCGCGGGCGGGCCGGAATCAGTCCGCCCGCATTTGCGGCAGTGGATTCTCCGGCCGGCACGAGCTTGACGATCGACGGCATATCTTTCGAGAGAACGTAAACCGTGCCGTTCGTCGGATCCGCGCCCGTGCTGAAGAATAAGGCGCCGCCGTTCACACTCGGAAGATTAATCGTATCTGCCCCGACGGCTGGCGGTGTATAGAAACCGGTTCTCGCTTTTGCCAGACGGTCGTTCCACCAGGCTATCTCTTCCGGCTTCATGAACCCCGCGTACATGTCTTTGACGGTCATCCCCTGGCGCGAAAACGGTGGCACTACTGTCGGAAAGGGCTGCGTCTTCGAGGTGACTTCACCCGGCACGTCGCTTGCCGGAACGGGATGCTCCTCGATCGGCCATAGCGGCTTTCCCGTGACCTTGTCGAACACGTAGAGGAAGCCATTCTTCGAAGCGAGCGCCACCGCATCGACTGTCTTGCCGTCGTGCTTCACCGTCACGAGTTGGGGGGCTGCATCCGGATCGTAATCCCAGACATCGTGGTGAATGGTCTGAAAATGCCAGAGATGTTTACCTGTGCGGGCGTCCAGCGCCAGGAGACAATCAGCATAAAGATTGTCGCCTTTCCGATCTCCGCCGTAGAGTTCGTACTTCGCGGACGCTACCGGGAGGTAGGCGATTCCGCGTTTCTCATCGATGGTGATTTCGCCCCACACATCCACGCCACCCATGTATTTGTAGGCATCTTTGGGCCACGTGTCATAGCCAAACTCGCCAGGACGCGGGATCGTATGGAACACCCACAGAAGCTTGCCGGTGACCACATCGAATGCGCGAATATCCCCCGGAGGCGCCAGGTATCCCTCTCCCGTCGCGCTGCCCAGAATCAGAATGTTCTCAAAGATGCGGCCTGGAGTCCTCGATGACAGCGGTCTGCCCGTTCGGTCGATGCCAATCTTCAGATCAAGTTTCCCGTGATCCGCGAAGGACTCCACGAGCTTGCCTGTCCGCGCATCGATGGCCTGCAGGAAACCTCCCGAAGGCACGAGCAGGCGACGGTCCTTTCGATCCTTGCTCTCCCAGTAGTTCGCGCCGCGCATGCCCGCGATCCCACCAAAGCGGGAAGGTACACCGCTGGTGGCCGCAAAGGTATGGACCCACAGTTCCTTGCCTGTCGTCGCATCCACCGCCACCAGCGAACCCTGCTTCGCCGCGAAATAAGCGATGTTATCAACCACCAGCGGACTGAACGTGTAGGTCGTGTCATCCCCGGTCAGATAGCTCCAGGCGACATCCAGTTTGTTCACGTTGCCGGTATAGATCTGCTTCAAAGCCGAATAGTGCGAGCTGTCCGAGCCCCCGAGATAGTCCTTCCAGGTGGTTCGGGTTTGCTGCGCGGACGACGTTCCGCCACAGACGAGCG
>DASYBJ010000479.1:0-8710 GCA_036500845.1 Acidobacteriaceae bacterium | reverse complement strand
AACAAATTCCAGGCGCCGTAGACTAAATTATGCGCAATTACTTATGACGCTGTGTTTAGCAGAGGGACGGACTCGACACAATTGCGCTTGGCTCTTCCTCTACTCACCTTTGAGTAATGGGCTCATTGGCTGATTGTGACCGGCTTGCATTGGGAAGGCAAAATAGATCCTCGTAAACGCGTATCGCGCCAATCAAAGAGGATCCCTTTTGCGTACCCGGAATCCTGGACACTCGCCGGCTTCTCGTTACCTATCATTCCTCGGCGAGTGACTCGGCGATTTCGCACGAATCATGTGCGGGCTTCCGGCGCGCCCTTCGGTGTTGCCGCCCCTTCGCCCGAAACGCGCTACATCAAGAGGTACACGACCGTCGTCTCCGTGTTGGCCGGATCCGGCGTTGGATCTCCGTATATCTCCCACGAGTGTCCAGCGGATTCCCGTCGATTCGCCGCCATGAATCTCCGGATCGCGTCGTGCGTCTCGTTCATGCGACTGTACGGGCCTCGGTGAACGGCGACGGCAGCCTCGCCCCCCGGCGTTTCGGTCGCGTTCACCTCGCCCGCAGTTTCAAATGTGCGCGTTACCTCGACGCCGAAGTCGCACAATATAGGTGCGCCTTGCTGTGTCGGATGGTGGTAAAGAAAAATGTTGTGGCCATCAGTCCGCAGGCCCGGCTGGCTGCGAATGAACTCCCAGACCTTATCCAGTGCCGGCCCCCACGTCGAGCCAACAGCGCCTGGCGCAACTTGCCGCCGCACCGCGGCCAGCTTGCGGGGGTGAACAGTCTGTAAGTTGACGGAGACGGGCATTCCTCGATCATAAGGCAAAATCGTAATCGCGTGCCCTCGTTGCCGGCGGCATCGAGGCTCAGGCGGCGTGCGCCTGGACGGGACGATGCTCGGGAAATTGACTCGCGGATTGCTTTGGGAAAAATGGAGCGATGGCTACTTACAGGACTGATCTGGGTAGCCTGCGTGGCGACCAAGTATCCTATTGCCCTGCCATTCGGAGAATGTCATGAAGATTGTTCCTGTGATCAAGTCTGGTGATTTAGAAAGATCCGTACAGTTTTACATGGGAATTCTCGACTTCGAGCGCAAGTGGCCCGGACATGAGGATCGCGAGATGGCTAACGGAGTCATTGATCTAATTCAAGACGGAGCCGAGCTACAGCTCTCGCGACATGCAGGAGACGGTGTCTTCGGTTCGGTCAACCGCGTGTTTGTGGACGACGTTGACGAGCGTTATGCGACCTTTCGCGCGCGGGGACTAGATACGACATCGCGTCCACAGTCTCCAATTCACACTGCGCCGGTTGATCAGACTTGGGGACTGCGTGAATTTGCGGTGACTGATCCAGACGGTAACGCTTTGTGCTTCTGCACACCAATAAAATAAGTGTGGCGAGATCGCCCAACTCACTCATAGACCTTTATTGAGGCTCGCTCAGAGCGATCGATAAACGCGTTTCGCTCCAGCTATTTGGCGAAAGCTCGGCAGCCGTTCTCTACGAGTGGTAAGCTCCACCAACTCACTCCTCGAGGATCGCGGTTCCTGGTCCCTATCGTTTCTCGGTACTGATCCGACGGCGAGCCTTCCTGATTTCAGAGACTGTCAGATGTATCCACTTTGGGTCTCAGAGGATTTGCTCTTTCGAGCAGCATTCGGCAGAGTGCAAACGCCCGCTAGTTTGTGCGGCGACCCAGAGATTGGGTGGCTGTACATGCCCACCGATGTTTATCCGCTTAAGTCTCGGTGGCAGCCTGATCACAAACGAATTCCGTTAAGAACTGCCTGCATACCCGCGATAGTTTATACCGAATGCTTCCGCACTCTTGTTCAATCAGGAGAGGTACGATAGCTAACTATCTCGGAGTGAGACGCGTTGCCGTTCATGTTGTTCGATTGCAGCAGGAGTTCGAAATACGGCAGTGAACCGTTTGGCTTCCGAATCTTGTCAAGAAAAGGCAGGAGGCGAGTGTCATCGAAGACAAAATCCGCCGCAGATTCCGTGCCCGCCATAGAAGTTCCTTCCAGGATCAAAACTTGGCCGGAACCGCCCAGGCTAGGTCGCAAGGCGACTAATCCGTAAACTTTATGCGCGGGATCTGAGCGCATCGAGTCATAACGCGCAAGTTCTTGGTCACGGGGCGAACGATTGAGTACCGAGAATGAACCCCACTGATGGTTGTGCTGCACGCGGAAATTCATTTGATTTGCGAATAGCTCAACCCACGGATTACCTTCCTGTGTTCCCAGCAGAATGACCGAACCACTCTTCAGATCATTAGGGCGTACATCGCGCGAATACTGAATCCGTATTCCAGTTCCCCTGTCACCGGCAATGCGATGAAGCTGGGAAACGATTTCGGTGTCAACAATCGAGGTATAACGATGCTCCGCCAATATTTCTGCAGTCTCAATGGTCGTTCCCTTTGGCGGACTCATATGGACGCGGTAATCGCCGCTTAGGTAATCGGCCAGGCTTACGTCATTCCCGGTGAGGTTTTCGAGGATCGTCAGACCGGTATCCGAGCAAACCACAAGCGTAGGCTGATTCCGCGAGAAGAAGCTCTTCCAGAGTCGATGCGTTGCCACTGGATTTTGCGCGGTGCTTGTATGACGAGAAAAGGCGAGCAGATAGACAATACAAATGCAAGCCAAAGCCAAAGCAACGCTTAGCAACCAGATTAACCGCCGATTCAGCTGTTCACGAATAGAAACGGAATTGTCCGGAATCGGAGTAATTTGATCAGCATCCACAACGGAAGCAGTTGGTTCCGGCTCCTTTGGTAGCCAGGGTGACGTCCGCTCCTGGAAAACGGGGACATAGCCGCCCTTAGGAATCGATAAGCCAATCGTTTCGTGGCCGCCTTCTTCGTTGAAATATTGCTCAAGCCGCTGACGTAGCCGGCTAGCATGAGAGCGGACGATTCCATCAATAGATGGATCGTAGTCACGCGCCCGTCCAAAGATGGTGGTGCCGATGTTCAGCTCATTGATCTCATCGTTGCGTCCTAATAGCGAAAGCTCGCAGATGAAAAGAAGTATGCTGCACAGGCGCGTGGACTTTACGAATGAGGGAGACGCCACGATTCGCGAGACCAACTCCCAGCGAGGGTCTTGCGCAATGGCCGGATCAATCTCTAGCTGTGAAGCACTGTCACTCATTCGGCTAGCATATTTGTTGAATAGTACACACTTGAAAGATAAACACCGGATAAATAGGCTTATTTCCCTCTGCAGGCCCTTTTGACAATGATAAAAGCCACACTTTGAAAATAAGGTAAATCACACATCTGTATCGGTTTGCTCCGTTTAACATCGCTTTTGCTGCGAATTGACTGCGTGGAGCTGACTGCTACTGGCTAAAGTTCGGCCTAGGGAGCGATTCCATCTCGCTGCCCCGGACGAGAGGAGCCAGGAATCATGTCCAGCAAGCATTGCCATTCAAAACAAAGCAGCATATCCAACTTTTTCGCCCACATTTTGAAATCTGCGAGCGCGGTTATTGCGCCGTTGGCAATTCTCCTGCTCAGCCATCCTTTGGCCTACGCGCAATTCGACTCTGCGAGTGTGCTTGGAAGGATTACCGATCCAAACGGAGGAAGTGTGGCCTCGGCCACTGTGCAGCTGTTGGACCTCGCCAAGAACGTCATGGTCACTCGGCAGACAGACGGGAGTGGGAACTATGAATTTACGAATGTGTTGCCTGGCGACTATTTAATTACGGTGACAGCGAATGGATTTGAAACGGCCCAAACAGACAAATTCACCGTCACAGTTGGCGCCAGACAGCGTGTTTCGCTTTCGTTGAAACTGGGTGGCAACACGCAAACGGTCACTGTTTCAGGAGCCGCTGCCCAGCTGGAGGCCGACACCAGCGATCGCGGCGAAACTGTGCAGTCCCGGGAAACCGTGAATCTGCCGCTCAACGGACGCTCCTACGCCGATTTGTCAACGCTCGTGCCCGGCGTACGCAAGTCGCTACTCGAGGTTCTCTCCAGCCCAAGCCGTGATGCTTCTTATAACGTCAATGGCCTGAATTCGATGGTGAACAATTTCCAGCTTGACGGCATTGACAATAATGCTTACCAAACTGCGAATCAGGGCTACTCGAACGAGGCCATCATTCCCTCTCCCGATGGCGTACAGGAATTCAAAGTACAGACTGACAATTACAGCGCCGAATATGGCCGCGCGGCCGGCGCTGTCATCAACGTGTCCACCCGGAGCGGAGGCAACCAGTTCCATGGTGTCGCTTACGACTATCTTCGTAACACGGTGCTGAATGCTTATGGTCCATTTATCGGCACTGGTGTGAAGCCGACTCTGGTGCAGAATCAATTCGGCGCGACCTTCGGCGGTCCTATCAAGCGTGACAAGCTCTTCTTCTTTACCGACTACGAGGGACTGCGGCACGTTGACCATTCACTGATTACCGCAGTTCTCCCTACTCCGGCGCAGGCCTCCGGCACATTTACAGATTCAAGTGGAAACCCCATTCCATTGGTCAATCCGATCACGGGCGCGAAATACCCGAACGGCAGAATTCCCGTCACCGATCAAAGCCCCTTTGCACGGAAAGTTCTGAGCCTGTTGCCAACGCCTAACAGCGTCGCTGCCGCGGGAGGTAACAACTATGTCTATGCACCTGCAAACACCATCACCGATGACAAAGGGGACGCGCGCCTTGATGTGTTTCTAAATCCCCGTTCCAACGGCTTCGTCCGCTATAGCCAGCGCGCAGTAACATTTTTTCTCGCGCCCAACATTCCCGGATTGGCGGGCGGCAACAGCAACGGCACGCTTTTTGCGCGTACCCGGCAGATCGCGTCGGCGTATAACTTCACTGCATCTTCAAGATCGACGCTCGACCTGCGGTTGGGACTCACCTGGACGCAAAGCGGCAAGAGCCCGATCAACCTTGGAGCGGAAAATCTATTGCAGGAATTCAACATCCCAAATGCGCCCAACGATCCCAGCATCAACGGTGGTCTGAATACACAGAGTGTGACCGGATTTTCGCAGTTCGGACGTCAGTCTACGAATCCACAGTTCACCAATCCTTACCTTGCCAATCCAAAGGTAAACTACACCTTCATCCGCGGCCACCATAGCCTGAAAGCTGGTTATGAATACGGCTATCTGAATATTGCCATCTCAGATTTTCACCCGCAGTTCGGTGCGGATACCTATGCCGGTCAGTTCAGCCGCTCAACTGCAGCGCAAGCGACAGATGCTCTTCACCGTCAGGCGTATAACCTTGCCGATTTTCTTCTCGGCGCTCGCAGTCATTACGAGTTGAATAATCTGGCGACGATCAACTATGAGCGCCGCTGGCACATGGGCTATTTCCAGGACGACTACAAAGTCAGTGATCGATTCACTCTCAACCTTGGCCTGCGGTACGAACTGGTCACTCCCAACTGGGAGCAGAACAACCATCTCGCAAACTTTGACCCCACAACAAACACCCTCCTGCAGGCCTCCGGCGGCTCCCTCTACAACCGTTCTTTGATCGATGTCAACAAGAATAACTTTGCTCCCAGGGTTGGCTTCGCCTATCAGGTAAGACCAGGTACTGTCATCCGTAGCGGCTTTGGCATCGGCTATCTTCACTACTTCCGCTTCGGTGGTGAGAGTACTCTGGGCTATAACGGACCTTACATTGTCGATGCCACAGTCGATCAGACTCCTCCCCTCCAGGTGAGCGGAGCTACGCAACCAGTGTGTACATCAATCACTGAGAAGCCGAGCACCTGCTTCCGCACGACACAGTCCGGTTACGAAACCAGCTTCGCTACGGCGCAAAACTTCTCCACACTGACGGCACAAACGCGCTATATTCCGCGCAATTTTCCCACCGGCTATGTAGAGAGCTATCACTTGACTGTGCAGCAGCAGCTCCCAGACAATACGACGATCGACATAGCGTACGTCGGAAATCACGGCGTACACATTCCGGTGCTCGGCGACTTCAATCAGGCGTCACCAGAGCCAGTAAGCTGCAATTCAGGCATAGGTTGCACGACGCTTCAGGCGCGCCGCCCGATCTCTACTTTTACGAATATCCTTACCGCATTCCCTTCAGGCTTCCTCAACTACAACTCGCTTCAAGCCAAACTCGAGCATCGATACAGTGAGGGAGTGTATCTCCTTAATTCCTTTACATGGTCAAAGGCGATTAACAATGCGTCTGCCGATCTCGAAACAAATGGTGGCGACTCAGCGAATATCAATATCTTTAATCCAGCTGGCGACCGAGGCTTATCAAGTTATGACCAGACCTTCAACGATACGCTGAGCCTTATCGGCGATCTCCCCTTCGGCCATGGACGCCGTTATTTGTCAGGCGCCAATGGCTGGGAGCAGGAGCTCGCCGGGGGCTGGCAAATTACTGCGATCAATCTGGTTTCGAGTGGCCTGCCAATTAACCTGACCTATGCTCCAAACGCGCAATACCTTGTTTCGAGTACGAGCGCAGCCTATTCCGTCCGTCCCAACCTGGTCAGCACCGCATCGGCGGTTTACGCGCCACGCTCCAGTTGGGTGAAGACTGCGAGCGCTTTGACTGGAACTCTCAACGCCAGCCAGGTAACTGTTCCATCGCCAAGTCAGTATTTTGGCAATGCGGGACGAAACACTCTTCGCGGGCCCGGCTTTGCTCAACTTGACCTGGCCGCGCATAAGACCTTCCCTTTATGGTCCGATGTACGCAACTTGGAGTTCCGCATCGAGGCCTTCAATGTATTGAACTCAACAAACTTCCAACAGCCAGACAGCTCGATAACAGACGGCGCTAATTTCGGCGCTTATACGGCAGCTAACGCGTATCCCTCCCGTCAGGTGCAAATGGCGCTACGACTCTCTTTCTGATTCTCGCTATGAAATCAGCGGAGGAAGCAGCCGGCAGATCGTAAGCCGCATAAATTGCCTGGGGCAGTCTCTTCCGCTTATCTACTTTGCTGCTGCAATCGCAGTTCTGCTGCAATCGCAGTTCGTCGCTGCTTGTCTCACACTTTTGGAGAAACGTTCTTATGTTGTCAACTCGGTGGGTTCCTTTTTGTGGCATGGTTTTGTGCGTCGCGCTCTCATCCATTGCCATGGGGCAGACATCTTCCAATGGTTCAGTACGAATGAATCAGATTCAGGTTATCGGATCCCATAACAGTTACCATGCAGGAATCGCAGCGAGCGAAGCGGTACTCATGAAGCAGAAGAATCCTGCGCGCTATCGGGCCTTGGAATATACGCATCGCCCGCTCGATCAGCAGTTGTCTTCCGGCATCCGCCAAATCGAATTGGACGTCTACGCCGATAGCCAAGGTGGGCGCTTCGCCGATCCGCTGGGGCCCAAGCTTGTCGCCCAGGCAGGTCTTTCAACTGACCCGCCTTTCGATCCTAACGGCATCATGAAGAAGCCCGGCTTCAAGGTCATGCACGTGCAGGATTCTGACTATCGCAGTACCTGCCAGCCGTTCACGGCATGCCTGCAAATTGTACACACATGGTCTCAGGCAAACCCTGACCATCTGCCTATCTATATTCTGGTTGAAACCAAACAGAGTAATTTGCCCCTACAGTCCCATGCTGTAACGACTGAAAAATTTACGTCCGAAACATTCGATGCCCTTGATGCTGAGATTCGTTCAGTCTTCTCAGAAGATCAGTTGATTACGCCTGACGAGGTTCGCGGAAACCACGCAACACTTGAGGAAGCTGTCTTGAATAATGGATGGCCTGCGTTGGATGAAGCGCGCGGCAAAGTAGTGTTCCTCATGGATCAGCGCCCAGTAGGATCTATGTACCTCAAGGGACATCCCGCGCTGCGAGGCCGAGTGATCTTTACCAATGCCACGCCCGGCGAGCCCGATTGTGCCTTTATCGAAGAAAACGATGGCACGCGCGAGGAGATAGCGGCTCTCGTTCGCAAAGGCTATCTCGTACGCACACGCACAGACGCCTCCACCGAAGAAGGGAGAGCCAACTCTACAGCGCGACGCGACGCTGCTCTGGCCAGCGGAGCACAACTTCTTAGCACAGACTACCCCGCATCCGAACCCGCAATCTGGACATCATATTCAGTAAGCCTGCCTAATGGAAAGGCCGCCAGGTGCAATCCAGTCAACGGGCCCATGTCATGCAAAGACACCGCACTCGAGAAGCTACCGTAGCACGGTTTCCTGGGGACTACGCAAGAATTGGATTTGTCGTTGGGGATACATCACTCTCAGCCGTGGAACAATTTCTTCCGGCGCCTCGGTATCACCAAAACATTCGGAGATCGAAAACTGCAGGTCTATGAAATGAATTGGCTCCTCAGGTAGGACTCGAATCATCAACCTTCCGTTAACAGAACTAGAGAAGCCTATCGATGCAGACTGCTACTGATATCTATGGCCTTCTCGACTCAGGCACTTGGATGGTCCTCGACGAGTCCGAAATCAAGCCTGGGCGATGTCGAAGGGGCTTGGCGCCTGCAAGAGGTGGTGTTCTGGACGCAAGGGTGACATTCGGTCTGTCATGGCTACTTATCGTTACCAATCATCCGGAAGCCCTCATGAACGTTCCTCACGGAAAACTTACGGCTGGATTCCGAAAGGGAATGCCAAAGCCGGAGTGCTAAAGCCCTTCTTGAGAGTTGTCACGCACAGGTTCGCGCAACGTATTTGCACCATTTTGCCCACCGAAGCGCGATCGATTTGAA
>DASYBJ010000478.1:0-44837 GCA_036500845.1 Acidobacteriaceae bacterium | reverse complement strand
GCCAGCCAATCAGGGCTGCAGCCGCCGGGTTCTTGAAGATGAGTGCATACGCGGCCAGAAAGCTGAGCGCGCTCAGCAGGTGGAGCGACTGATTGATGCGGCTGTGATGGTAGTAGCGGTGATCGTCCCACCGCTGAATTCGTAGATCTTCGAGAAACCTAGACATGCTGTGTTCCTTCCCACGATTCGCCGGCTTCAGATGGCCCTAAACCAAAGATAACAATCTTGTTGGAGTGCTAGAACAACCCGTGCCCGCTGGCCGGTCCGCTCTCGCGGCGCGGACGCTGCAGCGGACAGACTGCAGCATATGTCACGCCAAGAATAACAGTACATCGTGAGAAAACGGTTGCAGAGAATCCACAGTGTCATCACAATGCCACCGCACCGCGCTGCTCGTAAACCTGCTCCAACGGTTCCGGAGTAACGCTGACGCTTCCCCGGTGAGGATTGTCTAGAACGGCGATGAGAAAGATTATCAATCCGAGCCCGGTTGGACACCGTTACCACTGAAATGCCCGGACCACTCTGGACCCTGGTCATTCTTGGCGCGGTACTCTGCATCGCAGTAACTTTGTTCTTTCACACCGCTAGCTTCAGTATCCACATCTGGATGACGACGTTTGTCTCGGTTCTGCGTCGGATTTGTCACAGGGGAAATCTTCGGAGGCGAAGTTACTCTTGGTGCCACTGGAGTCGCAGGCGCCGCTCTTGGGGGCTTCATCCAGGGCACGATTGGTGAGGCCTCCGGTGTGGTGAGCGGTTTCATTTCTGTTAAGGCTGCCAAGCAGCGGGAGCTTATCCACCTGGCAGCTGACTGGAGTCGTGAATGACATATTTTCAGAGATCTTCTAAGAAGACATTTCTGCAACGTTTGGGGAGAGTCGCCCTTTTCTGGGGGCTACCCTTTATGTGCCTTGAACTGATCGGCATACCAAGACAGGGATTGGGTTCAGTGCTGCTTATTGAAGTACCGGCTACAATCGTGGGAGTGTTCGTCTTTACACTTATTGAGGTGGGTATAGTTCGCTACCTCCATTGAAAATATGATGGAGGGCAAGCCGCACTAATCGGTCGCTCCCGGCAAAGGACTTTAGCGGCGCAGCGACGGAATACTACTATTTTCGGCGGTCAACTGCTGGCGACTCGTGATCTATCGGGCGGGCAAAGACGGATTATGTTTACGCTGACGGTCGACTGATCGCAGAGAGTCCCCAGACCGGAGGGCCAGGCTATCGAGTTGGCGATCACCTTGATTCGCTCGCCGAGAAGACGGATGCGGCGGGCAACCTCCTCGGAGCAAACGACTTCTCTCCTTATGGGGAACTGGTCAGAAGCTCGGCCCCGGATCGCCTGTTGTTTACGCAGGATGAGCGGCATAAGACTCACTTGATTACCTTTCGAGATTGGCGCAGCTCCCTAGCTTTGACAATTGGCGCTGTGCTGGGCTATGTGAACCTCAGGTTTGGGATGAAAGCGTTTTTTGTCATTAATGACAGAGACACGCCTCTGATCCTGATCGTCATAATGGGCTATGTGGCCCTCCTGCCTTTGACAATCGTCGGGTTATTTTATCGTCGTCAATCCTCAAATATTCTTTTGGTCGTAACCGGTGCTGCTCTGTTGTTCGGCGCAATTTCTTCCTTTTCCTTACATGCAGTTATCTATATCGGAACTAGGTTTGTACTTCCAAATGTCGTAGTTGCGCTGCTCTTCCGGGCCTATTCGAAGCGACGCTCGGGGAGATTGTCTTCAGCCTCGGCGGCGATGGATTAATCATGCGAGTTCGCGGGGTGTGCAGTGACCCCCAAAAGCGAGACCTGGACCACCCTTCGACTTCGAACTCTCCAATCTCGATGTCGCGGAAAAAACCCGTAGAAGTCTTCGGCGACAGGCTCAAAGCCTAGGGCCTGTTAACAGTATTAGGACAACAGCGACGGGAACCAATTTTCTCGGGGATCTAGAAGCAAGGAGCGACGAAGATCGGGTATCTTCGAGCGACGAGCGACAACGAGGCCGGGAAAATTAGCCCCGTCCCCCTAGCTTCGCGGCGAAAGACGAAGCCTTGCGGCGGACAATCAAGCCATACTCGATTAAAGTGCGAGGAAGCCGGACGGAGCTGAGCTGGTAAAGGGTACGGGGCGTCAGTTTGTCCCATGCCTCGTGCGCCCGCTCGTGGTTGAACATCTGTCTAAACTGATCGATTGAATTCGCTTTTCTCCCGAGCTTCCTCTCAAATAGAGTGTTGCGTGGATCGAAAGACGGGCAAGGCCAGGGGAGATATAGTTGGTGTACACAACCAAACTGCTCGTGCTGTGCGGGACGTTGACCTTTGCGTCAGGAGCGAATGCTCAGGCGCTGAAATATCCTTTCGAAAATCCCGCGCTGCCAGTCGCGCAGCGGGTCGATGATCTGGTAAGCCGCCTCACGCTCCACGAGAAGGTCTCCCAGATGCCGATGACCGCGGCGGCGATTGAGCGCTTCGGCATACCCCAGTACACCTGGTGGAATGAAGGACTGCATGGTGTAGCACGCTCTGGATATGCGACTGTCTTTCCCCAGGCCATCGGCTTGTCTGCAACTTGGGATACGGACCTGATCCACCGTGTCGGAGAAGCCATCTCGACAGAGGCCCGCGCCAAGTATGCCGATGCGATCGCGCATGGCAATCATCGCATCTACTTCGGACTGACCTTCTGGTCGCCGAATATCAATATCTTTCGAGATCCGAGGTGGGGCCGCGGACAGGAAACCTACGGCGAAGATCCATACCTGACCTCGCGTATCGGGCTGGCCTTTGTCACCGGCATGCAGGGAGATGACCCCAATCATCCGCGAGTCATCGCAACTCCAAAACATTTTGCGGTGCACAGCGGGCCTGAATCGATGCGCCACCAGTTCAACGTGGATGCCTCTCCGCGCGACCTCGAAACCACATACCTTCCCGCGTTTCGGGCCACAATCGTGGAGGGCAAGGCTGATTCGACGATGTGCGCTTACAACTCCATCGATGGAGCGCCTGCCTGCGCCAACGATATGCTCCTCAAGAAAACCCTTCGCCAGGACTGGGCCTTTCCGGGCTTCGTCACCTCCGACTGCTGGGCAGTGACCGACATCTGGCAAGGACACAAATTTGCGCCGGACGAAGAGCATGCTGCCGCACTGGCTCTGCGCGCAGGCACAGACACAAGCTGTGGCGATGAATTCAAGGCGCTCGAAAAGGCAGTAGCCGACAACCTGGTGACCGAGAGCGAGATCGACGCCGCGGTCAAGCGTCTCTTTACCGCCCGGTTTCAATTAGGCATGTTCAATCCACCGGAAGCCTCTCATTACGCGAACATCACGATGAGAGTTGTCGACTCCGATGCGCACCGCGCGCTTGCCCTGAATGTCGCGCGGAAATCCATGGTTCTGCTCAAGAATGAAAACGGCACGTTGCCCCTCTTCGCTGGTACAAAGACTGCTGGAACCAAGACCATCGCAGTTGTTGGTCCCAACGCTGCCTCGCTCGCCGCCCTGGAGGGAAACTACAACGGCACGCCTACCCATCCCGTGCTGCCGGTCGATGGAATCCAGGCCTTTTATGGCCAGCGTGCAAAGGTTCTTTACGCGGAGGGCTCGTCTTATGCGGCCGGTGCCTCGGTCGTTGTGCCGCGCACGGTTTTCCATACGAGCGATGCCTCCGATGGTGAAGAGGGATTGTCTGCGGAGTATTTCGACAACACGCAATGGCGGGGGCCGCCGGTGGCCAAACGCGTCGATAAGCAGGTCGACTTCGATTGGAATGCTGCTGCTCCGGTTCCCGGCGTCTCCGCCAACGCTTTCAGCGTCCGGTGGACTGGGAGCATTGCCGCCCCAGGAGCAGCCGACTACATCTTCAACGTGGTCCTCAAGACGTGCAACAACCGTGAAGAGAACCAGAAGGAAACGGAAAGCTACAAGGTCTACATTGACGACAAGCTGGCATCTGAGGGAGACTGCGACCGTTCGCGCGGCGAAATCAGGAAGCCGTTTACGGTCCATCTTGCGGACACTCAGCCGCATCCGTTTCGCCTTGAATACACCCACAGCTCTCCGATGTTCGGTGGCGAGATTCACTTTGAATGGCAGCCTGATCCCGCGGTTCTTCGCAATCAGGCCGTCGCCGCTGCCACGCAGTCGGACATTGTCGTCGCGTTCGTAGGGTTGTCGCCTCGTCTCGAAGGCGAAGAGATGCCTGTGAAATTGGATGGGTTTTCCGGCGGCGATCGAACCAAGATTGACCTGCCCGCCGCTCAGCAAGAGTTGCTGCAAAGCGTGGCCGCTACTGGCAAGCCGCTCGTCGTTGTTCTCCTAAACGGCAGCGCACTGGCTTTACCGTGGGCCAAGGAACACGCCGCAGCCATTCTCGAAGCTTGGTATCCGGGAGAAGAGGGCGGCGACGCGATCGCTGAGACACTCTCAGGAGACAACAATCCAGCGGGGCGGCTGCCGCTGACCTTCTATGCCTCGCTGAGTGATTTGCCCGCATTTGAGGATTACTCCATGAAGGGGCGTACTTACCGGTATTTCACTGGCACCCCTCTCTACAGCTTTGGCTATGGTCTGAGCTATACGACCTTCGCGTACAAGGACCTCAAGCTCTCGACGGCAGCTCTTCACGCCGGTGATCCGCTGACCGTCGAGGCCGACGTTACCAATACCGGTAGCCGGAGCGGGGAGGAGGTTGCGGAGCTCTATCTCGAAGCACCACAAATCCCGGGAGCGGAACTCAGGGCGCTTCGCTCTTTTGACCGTGTCTCTGTGGCTCCAGGCGAGACCAAGCATCTGCGATTTGCACTCGATTCCCGCAACCTGAGCACAGTCGACGAAAATGGAATCCGGGCCGTTCGGCCCGGGAGTTACACCGTCTTTCTCGGTGGCGGTCAGCCAGACCAAACGCAAGGACTTAAAGGGCAATTCACAATTGAGGGAACACAGCCGGTGCCTCGCTAAATGGTCCCCAAGGAAGGCCAAAGTGGCTACTCTAGTCTCCTAAAGCATTCGTCGAATCGGGTCACAATTCTCACGGCTGCCTGCATAGCGCATACGAGATCCGCTAGCATTTCGTTGAGGGGATGCCAGATGGATGAACGCTTCGACGTTGTGAATCGGGTTGCCGCGCTGGGTCTGTATGTCGATGCGCTTCGCTGGAATGATCTACTGGCTCTCTTTACCTCCAAGGTAGTCGTCGATTACACCTCACTCTTCGGCGGCGAGGCGCGGCAAATGACGCGGGAAGACCTGATCACCGACTGGCAGGCATTTGTCCCGGGATTTACCCGAACACAGCATGTTATCGGGGCTGTCCATGTAACGTTCACCCAACGCTTCGCCTACGCGGAAGCCCCGGTCCTGGCATCGCACGTTGTGAAAGACCCTGCGCTCGAAGGCAACGACACGTGGCTCGTGGGAGGACGTTACGAGATGCAGATTGAGAAGCATGCCACAGAATGGTGCATCCGGGCGCTTAGTCTGGCTGGAGCCTGGGCAGAGGGCAATCTCGATTTACCTCGGATCGCGACTCATCGTGTGCAAGAGGGCCTCGGCCGCGACACGCTCTCCTAGACGGATCAGCCAAGGAGATTCGCTCTCAAAATGTCAACGTGTAGCTTATAGGTCATTGCATAAGCTATTGCTTGATCTGCGCTTAACGATTGATTGAATCGCCCTCCTGGCAAGCGAGCAAAAGGAAGCATTGCGTGCAGAACAGCATGCGTTTGCCTCTCGCGGCGGAGAAGACCGAGCAGGAATATTTGCGAAATCTGTTGACCATCCCTATCTGCTCACCCGGTGCATAAGCCAAAAAATCCCGTTTTTTGGAAGAGTGTTACCGAGTTCGTAACCTGGAGAAATCCTCGTGGTCGCCCTGGTAAACGCCACCATTTTCATGACGAACGACTGGGTCCTTCTGTTTAAGCCCTGTCAATTTCACCTGTTCTTTAGTGTTGCGGGCTTGTGTTACGGTTAAGCACCACCTCCCCAATAAATGATGTTCCCCATGCGCCCCAGTGCGTCCGCAGCACGGCTCGTTCAGGATTTGATGAGACAACAAATCCTGTCCGCGCAGCTTAGGCTTTTGTATGCCAACGCAAACCTAGGGCTCGGCGTCACCGTCCTCGCATCTACAATCCTCGCTGCCCTCCAGTGGGGCATCGTTCCGAAATTTGTAATCGTTGGCTGGTGGTTCTACATGGCGCTGATAGCGGTGGTGAGGTATGCTCTTTCGCGGCGCTATCCGCACCCTCTGCCAATCGGTACTGACGTTAAAACGTGGCGTACCGCGTTTGCAGTTGGTGTCGCTTTCGCAGCTGCCGGTTGGGGCGGCGCGGGGATTCTCTTGTACCCGCCGGCTCATCTAGCCAATCAGGTTTTTCTCATCTTCGTGTTGGGCGGAATGATGCTGGGCGCTTCATCCCTGCTGGCTGCCCGGCCGGAGGCGTTCATCACATTCCTCCTTCCGACAGGTCTCGCCCCGGCGCTCCGTCTTTTTCTCGAGGGCGATAAAACGCATCTTGCCATGGGCCTTCTGGCCACCGTGTTCACTCTAGCTCTCTTAATCAGTACTTGGCGGATCTATCGCACGCTTGAAGCTTCGCTCGGCCTGCTGATTGAGAACCGGGCCCTGGTGAAGGATCTGCAGAGCGCAAACCAGGAGACCGAAGCCCTGAATCAGGCCCTGGAACTCCGAGTCCAGGAGCGCACGGCCGAACTGCGCAACTCCACTGAGCAACTGCGGGCTGAGATTGCGCAGCGCGAACAGACGGAAGAAGAACTGTTACGCGCGCGCAAGCTGGAATCGCTGGGCGTGCTGGCCGGTGGCATCGCCCACGACTTTAATAATTTCCTCGCGATCCTACAGGGGAATATTGAAGTGGCGAAGGGGCAACTGCATCCGAACGAACCCGCTCAAGAATTCCTTGATCAAGCCACGAGCGCCTGCCAGCGTGCCGCATTCTTATCGTCCCAGTTGCTGACGTTCGCGAAAGGCGGAGCTCCGGTCAGGCGTGTGGTTTCCATGGCCAAGCTCGTCACGGACGCGGTTCAGCTTGCACGCATTGGCTCCCCAATGAGCATTGAGGTCGAGATGGCGAAAGGCCTCTGGTGCTCGGAGGTTGACCCGGGACAGATGGGCCAAGTGCTCCACAACATCCTGCTCAACGCTCTACAGGCGATGCCTGACCGCGGAGCGGTCGAAGTTCACGCCGAGAATGTTATCTTCCCGAACAGCGCTGACGACGCCGACCCTCGTGTCAGGATCTCGATTCGTGACTACGGACCCGGCATTTCCCCCGAAGTACGCGGGCGGATTTTCGATCCATATTTCACGACCAAGCCGGGCGGCAGTGGCCTCGGCTTGGCGACAGCGTACGCAATCGTCGTCAAGCATGGCGGTTACCTTACCGTTGAGTCAACGCCGGGCGCTGGGACGGTATTCACCGTTGACCTGCCCGCTTCGTTCCAAACTCCTGTGCCCGATGCTCCTGCCGCCGCTCCTGTGCGAGCCGGCACAGAACGCCTTTTGGTGATGGATGATGAGGAGGCTCTCCGGATCCTTTTCAAGGCCGTTCTCACCAAACTTGGTTACGATGTCGAGACCGCGCAGGACGGCGCTGAGGCGGTCGCCCTCTATGAAGCGGCCAAAGCTGAAAACAGAGGTTTTGACGCTGTTCTTCTGGACTTGACGGTGATCGGCGGAATGGGCGGTGTGGAAACTGCGGCCAAGCTGAAGGAAGTGGACCCCTCCGCGAAGCTGATCGTTTCCAGTGGTTATTCGGCCGCTCCGGTCCTATCCCATTTTGCCGAGTACGGCTTCGACGCCGTGCTGCTGAAACCCTGGACAGTGGCTGAGATAAGCGAAGCCCTTCAAAGGGTGCTTGCCGGGGACCACGTTAGCAGAGCGCAAAGAACGCACAAAACCCAATAGGTCCCAGAGCAACAGGCTTTCGCCAAAGCTGCGGTATCGCGCCAAGCAGACCAACCACCTCCGACCCACCCGATTTACCTCGGCTCGCAATCCCGACGAGCATTTGTATTCGGAAAAGCATGAAGCACCACGAAAAGGGGTGCGCCATTTTTGCCCTGTGCCCATTTTTGCCCTGTGTTTGGGCAAAAGTGGGAAACCAAGGTAGCGTGTATCGGGATCTATGCAGCGCAGCAATCGCTAGCGAAGAGAACCCTGTTCGGGGAAGCTAAATATCTCAATGCGTCGCTTGCACTTGCTTGCACAACCCTATGCTTGATGGAGGCTTACGCTCGTTCAGCCTTCGCTTCGGCAGGAGGGCGGAATGAGGTCTTCCGTGCAAAACTTCAGCAGGCAAATACTTCCGTTTCTCGCCACAGATAGGGCACACCACGAAGATAGAAGTTGAAGGAAAGCCGCCGGTGCCGGAAGAAACGTCGTGGCCACACTCTTTGCAGCACACCACGCAGGACTTGGGAATGCGAAGCGCTCGCATGCAGGACAGTGTAGGAGAATAAAAGGAGAAAATCAAGAGCAGCGGCTCAGTATTCTTTGCCGTCCCGTTGCCGAGAACTGGTTTGCAAGGAGTTGACGGGCATTCACGCGGCCTTTTTGATCACCCTGGTTCTCGGCGTCCGTCTGCGTCCTCGTCGCGGCTTGATAGTAATTTCCACGTCATTGTCCAATGCCACGGCACTTCATCGCACAACAGCACTTCTCAAAAAATCGAAGTTACCCGAACTTGAAACCTCCACGTTCCTGAGCCGGCGTGAGTGCACCATCACAGTATCCAAATACCAAAGATTGATGGATGGAAGCTCGTCGGCAAGGATCTCTTGTACCCGCGCGTAGTCGCGCCGGCGCAGATCCAGATCGCTTGAAGCGGCAGCCTCTGCGATCAGCGCATCCAGTTCAGGATTGGAGTAGCGCCCGCGATTCGCCCCCCGCGGGGGGAAACTCTCCGTCGCATAGGAGTAATGGAAAATATCCGGGTCTTCATTGCCTCCAAGCCACCGCAGCGTGTACATCTGAAAGGCGCCCTTCGAGACATCGGAGAAGAACGTGGCGAATTCAAAGCTCCGCACCTCGAGCGAGATGCCGATCTCCCGCAGCTGTTGCTGCAAGATCAGTGCCAGCAGTCGCGCAGTTTCGTCGGTCGAGGTCTTCATCGCAAGACCGAAGCGTATTCCATTCCTGTCTCGCTTCCACCCAGCCTGATCGAGCAGGGAATTGGCTCTCGCCGGATCGTAAGCGTATTGCGCAACCTTATCGGTCCATGCCCAGTGTTGATCGGGCAGAAGACTTGCCGCTAACCGTGCGCGATCTCTCCACAACGAATGAATGATCAGCGGACGATTGATTGCGAACGCGATGGCTTGACGCGCGCGTGCATCGCGCAGGATCCTGTCCTGCGTATTGAAGGCGATATAGTTCAGGCTCGTTCCAGGAACGCTCTCGATCAGCAAGTTGGGCCGCTTCGCAAGAGATGCGGTCATATCCGCCGTCACGCAGTTGATGCAAACATCCGCGGAACCTTTTTCGAGTTCTAGGGCCCGCGTGATCGCATCGGGAACAACGGAGAAGCGTATGCGCTCGATCGATGGAGCGGCCTGCCAGGAGTGCTCATTCCGTTTGAGCACAACATACGCATCCGGCTCCTGGCTCACAAACTCAAAGGGACCGGTGCCGATCGGATGCTGTGCGAAATCGCGGTCACTCCCGGCCGGAACGATGCCCAGCGAACCATCGGACAGGTTCCACAGCAGCGCGGCATCCGGCTTCTTGAGATGCACAATCACGGTTGCCGGATCCGGTGCGTCGACATGGTCAACTCGGGCGAAGGCACTCCCTTTCGCCGTGAGCACCGTGCCGTTGCGCAAGGAATCGATCGTCCACTTCACATCCTTTGCCGTGAGCGGCTTCCCATCGTGAAAATGCACATCGCTGTGTAAGTGGAAAATGTAGGTGAGAGGATCTGGTGTTTCCCAGCGTGTCGCGAGCCAGGGCCTCAGGTTGAAGTGCGCGTCCTTGCGCACCAGGCTGTCGAAGATGAGGCTTCCGATGTGCTCCGACTGCGCATCGATTCCAACCCGCGGATCGAGGCTCGTAGGGCTGCTCTCGATCACCATCGTTACAGTGTTCGGCTCAGGTTTTTGACCGCTGCAGCCAGACAGCGCAATCGTAATGAACGTGAGTGCAAGTGCAGTCTTGCTGATGAAGACCAGAATACGTCTTCTCGTTGTGCTCTGAGGGACAAGGGGCAGCTCGCGTTCATTGCCCCTTGCAAACGGAGCTGATCCCGTTAACCCTGAGCACCTGACTTGTGATCCCCGATCCCTGATCCCTAATCCCCGACGCTCGTACCCTGATCCACACCTCCTACGCATAGGTGATCTCGCCCAGCAACGCCGGGCGCTTAGCGCCGGTCGCCGCGGGCACATTTCCCGGACGGCCGTGCCAGGTCTGGTAGGCAAGCAACGCGAAAGCAGCGGATTCCTTCGCTTGCGCAGGGAGACCCATCTCATCACTCACCGTGACAGTGCAGCCAAGCGGTTCAAACTGCTGCCGCAGCATTCCGAGCAGGGTGCCATTCTGCGCGCCACCACCCGAAACGATAAAGTCGACTGGCGCCCGGCGCATCCGCGCCTGTACGAAAGCGGCGTAGCTCTGCCGCACACTCCTCGCCGTGAGCGCTGTAGCAGACGCGATGATGTCCTCTGGTTTGCCACCTGCACTGCGGCAGGCTTTATAGAACCGCGCAGCGTAAGCGCGGCCATATTCTTCTCGGCCGGCGCTCTTCGGCGGAGAGGTATAGAAAAAGCCATCGCGCAGCATCGCGGCCAGTACCGGTTCGAGAACCACGCCCCGCGCGGCGACCTTCCCGTTTCGGTCGAATCTCTTTTGAAACAGCTGCTGCATGAGCTGATCGATCACCATGTTTCCGGGGCCGGTATCGAACGCGAGAACTTGAGATGGCTTGGCGTTCGGAGGCAAAGCAGTAAGATTGCCGATGCCGCCCAGATTCTGCAGCACTCGTCCCCGCGTCGCGTGGCGGAAGAGTACGTAGTCCAGCAAGGGAACGAGCGGTGCGCCTTGGCCGCCCGCAACCATGTCCGCTGGACGAAAGTTGGACACGACGGGAACGCCACACTCCGCAGCCAGCATCGTCATCTCGCCAATCTGCCATGTACAGGCCACAATGCGTCCGGCATACCGCGTCCCGCGAGGCTGGTGATAAATCGTCTGCCCGTGGCAGCCCACAAGCTGAATCCGATGAGGGAAGAGCTTGAGCGTCTGCATGAGAGCCTCGGCATACGCCTGACCCAGTCTCCAGTTGAGCCGGCCTAATTCAGCGGTCGCAATTGCAGGGGCGTCCATTGCCCCAAGCACCGCCTCTCGCAATGCGCGAGGAAACGGAAAACCGGCGTGCGCGAGCAGCTCTAGACTGAGATCGCCGCCACGAGGCCTGATCTTCACGATCGAAACGTCCACACCATCCGCCGAAGTGCCACTCATCAGACCCGCAACGGTCATTGGGCGAGGCAACCCGGGGCCAAGCCTTCCGGGGTGAAGCTTCGCGCGCCCTCTCATTTCTTGCCGCTTCCTCTCTGACCGTCTTCTTGGTTTTTGCATCGCTCCCCAAGCCGCGCTACTTGTTCCGAGAAGCTCCGAATCTCCCCGCGGGTCTTTTCGAGTGCGCTCGGAGTGGGTGCGGGCGAGAGGCGATTGAGCTCGGGCCGCCGCCGTTGAAATTTTTCAACCGCCGTCGCGGAACGGACCAGCTTGCGGGCGAACGCCGGTGAATGCTCCGCTTCGTTGAGCAGCGCTTCATAGGCGCCGAGAACCAGCGCAGGGTCGCGGCAGATCTCGATCAAATGGGTACCGGCCAAGATAGCGCGCACCGCCGCATCCGCAAGAGATGTGTACGAGAGAATGCCGCCCATCTCCATATCGTCCGAGACGATCAAATTGCGGAAGCCGATCTTCTTCCTCAGGATCGTATCCGTCCAAAAACTGGAGATCGATGCCGGTTCCGTTCCCGATGGAGTGAGCGGATAGCTGGCATGCGAGATCATCACGAAAGCAAGCAGAGACGCCAGCCTGCGATAGGGCAGCAGGTCCTCCTGCCAAAGCGCGCCGGCAGATTTCTCGATTCGCGGCGTCGCGTGATGAGAGTCGACTTGCCCGTTCCCGAGCCCCGGAAAGTGTTTGCCGCATCCGTGGATGCCCTCTTTTCCGATGCCTGCGAGAAAGTGCCTGGCATACTGAATCACTTCCTCAGGATCGCTGGACACCACTCTGCTGGTCATCACGCTCGCGGACGAGGCGTTCTGGAGATCCAGAACAGGCGCGAAGGTGACGTTGAAGCCCAGCATCCGTGATTCTTTGCCGATCAATCGGCCATGCGTCGCAAACAACTTCTTCGAGCGCGACTTGCCAACGCTTTGAGCAGAAGGCATCGGTGCCACAAGATCGCGTAGCCGGTCTACTGTTCCGCCCTCAACATCGACGCAGCGGAAGAGCGGTCCTCCGGCGGCCTTCTGGACCGATTCCAACAAGGCATGCGTAGCGCTCGCGTCTTCGATATTGCGCCGGAAGAGGATGACTCCGCTGGGACGGATCAACTTCAGCCAGGCTTCCTCCATCGCGGTGAGGCTGGCGCCTTCAACTCCTGCGATGAGCACTTTGCCGGCGGCTCGCCGCAGAAGCGGGCCCTTAGATCGTCCCATCAGGAACCGCTCCGGTTGCTTGGGACTCCCCGAATCTCGTTTTTGAGTTCTTCAAGGAGATTCAGCGCTTGAAGCGGCGTCAGGCTGTTGATATCGGTTTGTTCCAGGCGATCCAAAACACGCTGCGAAAGCGGAGTGAACATCGTGAGTTGGAGAGAAGCGTCGGACTCCTCGGCGACGGTTTTCTTCTCCGAGCGTTCGTGCTTGAGCAAAACCTGCCGGGCACGCTGAATCACTTGCAAAGGCAACCCAGCCAGCTTCGCCACCTCGATCCCATAACTCTTGTTGGCTGCCCCAGGCTCAATCGAATGCAGAAAGACGATGCCGCTCGGGTTCTCTTTGACCACCACCCGCAAGTTCTTAAGCCTGGGCAACTGCTCCGCCAATAAAGTGAGCTCGTGGTAATGCGTCGCGAAGAGGGTTCTCGCCCCCACTTCGGCGTGTAGGTACTCCACCGTTGCCCAGGCCAGAGAGAGGCCATCAAAGGTGGCAGTGCCTCGGCCCATCTCATCAAGTAGAATCAGCGACCTCTCCGTCGCAGTGTTCAGAATGGTCGCCGTCTCCGTCATCTCCACCATGAATGTGGATCGCCCGCGAGCGACATTGTCGCTCGCTCCGATTCGCGTGTAGATCCGATCGACCAATCCGAACCGCATTTGTTTGGCGGGAACGAAGCAGCCAATCTGCGCCAGGATGATGAGCAGTGCCGCCTGCCGGAGATAGGTAGACTTACCTCCCATATTGGGGCCTGTAATCAGCAACAGACTTGGTCCGGCAGTGTCGACGTAGAGGTCGTTCGGCACGAACTTAGCTCGGCCCGCGTTTTGCATCATCGTCTCGACGACCGGGTGCCGCGCCCCGACCGTTTCGAGAACTGCCGTGTCGTCAATTCGTGGGCGGACATAGTCGCGCAGCGATGCGAGATGTGCAAAGCTAGCCAGCAGATCCACCTCTGCAATCACCGAGCTTGTCGTCCGGATGCGCCCTGCCGCGAGAAGAATGGTTTTACGCAACTGGGCAAAGATGCGCTTCTCGATCTCGATCGACCTTTCATGCGCGGTCAGAACTTTATTTTCGTACTCCTTGAGCTCAGGCGTAGTGAACCGCTCGGCATTCGCCAGGGTCTGCTTGCGCTCATAATCCGCAGGGGCGAGCGCGAGGTTCGCCTTGGTGATCTCTATGTAATAGCCGAAGACACCATTAAAGCGAACCTTCAGCGACTGGATGCCGGTACGGACGCGTTCCCGCTCTTCAATGGCGGTGATCGATTGTCTGGCGTTTGCGCCGAGCGACCGCAACTCGTCCAGTTCCGCGTCTACGTTGCTGGCGATTGCTCCACCTTCAGCCAGAGTCAAAGGAGGATCCGGGAGTAGCGTCGTCTCAATTGTGCTGCAGAGGTCATCGAGAAGGTCCAGACGGGCAGCGCACTCGGCCCAGCGTGGCGCCTCGAGCTGTTGCAAACTCGCCTTGAGCCCTGGCAGCTTGGCGAGTGACACGCAAAGCCCTGCGACATCTCGCGGTCCCGCGCTGTCCAAAGAGATGCGCGAGAGCATTCGCTCCAGATCCTGAATGCCGGTGAGTGTCTTGCGTACTTCTTCGCGCTGCATAAGGCCGGAACACGCTGCTCCGACTGCCTCGTAGCGCGATTCGATTTCAGTTCGATCGAGTAGCGGACGTACCAGGGAGGCCCGCAGCAGCCGCTTGCCCATTGGTGTCATGCAGCAGTCCAGATTGGTGAACAGAGTGGCCTCGTTGCTTGACTCCGAAAACACCGGCTCGAGCAGTTCGAGGTTCCTTACAGTGACTGCGTCGAGCTGCACGTTCTCCGCGCGCTCGTAGTAGCGCACTGAATTGATATGGTTCAGCTCGATCTGCTGCGTACTGCGCGCATAGTGAACGATCGCACCCGCCGCGATCGCAGCGGAGGCATGTCCAGCGAGCCCAAAACCCTCAAGTGAATTTGCGCCCAACTGCTGTTCGAGCAGGGGTATCGCATAATCAGCGGAGAAAACCCAATCCTCCAAGCGCGTCTTCGCTCCTGCGCGTTCGATCTCCGCCTGAATCTGCGGATCCAGTGGAGCCAGCGAGCCGGCAAGCAGGACCTCACTCGGTTGCGCCTTTACGAGCTCGTCGATCGCGAGAGCGAGGCCACTTGAGCCGGAGAATTCGGTTGTCCGAAAATCGCCCGTTGAAAGGTCAAGGAGGGCAAGCCCCGTACACTGGGCACCAGTGTGCAGAGCCGCTAGAAAGTTGTTCCGTTCCGCAGCAAGGGCCGGATCGATCGAGGTTCCCGGGGTGAGCACACGGGTGACCTCGCGGCGAACGATTTTCTTGGTGAGCTTGGGATCTTCCATCTGCTCGCAGATAGCGACCCTGTAACCCTTCCTTAACAATCGGGCGAGGTAGTTTTCAGCAGCGTGGTAGGGCACGCCGCACATCGGAACGGAACGTTCCTTGTCCCTTGAGGTCAACGTGATTTGGAGCTCACGCGAAGCGATCTTCGCGTCCTCATAGAAGAGCTCATAAAAATCACCCAGCCGGAAGAAGAGGAGAGCATCCGGGTGCTCGCGCTTGGCAGCGGCATACTGGCGCATGAGAGGAGTTGCCGCGAGATCGGCGTCCTCGTTTGAGGGATGAATAGGCACGGAAAAAGTCAGCATACCGCGAATGGCATGCTGCCGCCCATGGAAACCGCGAAATGGCACCCTGAAAGACGGCGATTTCGTCATCGCGACCGAAAGGAGAGGGAGCGTTGGACGCAAAGATAATGAGAATTGCGGGAGAAGGCCCATGCGGGGCACGAAGTCCCGGCGTGACCATCTGGGCGGCCCGGAACGCATCTTCGGAATGCGCCCAGGCCCAATCCCTTGCCGGGCGATTACGCTGCTTGGTGGTTCGCTTGGTGGGCCTCAGCATCCGATCCGTGCTGCTTCACCATCTTGTTATAGGTACCGAGAATCAGGAACGGTGCAGCCCACTGTCCGATAAATAGCGCCATGTGGTCTTTGCCCTGAAGTTTGAGAATCAACGACCCTGCCATCGAGGCCAAAGCCGCACCGAGGTAAAAGCTTGAGGGAAGCTGCGCGGAATAGCTCTCCATTAGAGCCGTAACCTGATCTTCGCTTCTCTCTCCCGCACGAATCCGATAGTCCGTCATGTTCATCTCTCCTATTGGCTGTTTTAAGTGTTCTGAAGGTGGAAATTGAAATGGTCCAGAGGAAAGTCTTGGAGCATTCGATGTAGAGAGCGCCTGAGGCCGGCTCACGCGCTCAAGCGTGGCAGAGTTCTACTACCGGGGTAGTGGGATAGGGCGTCGTTGCGAAAGGATGCACCGGAGAGTGTTGTTTGGCAGAGAAAGACGCCAAATTCAGTAGCGTCAAATTCCCAAGATATACTTTAAAGTTGCGATAAATTGTATGTTTCTACTTTGGCTGAGAGTTGCGGCGGTCTTGTACGCCATTGCGAGCGTCGCCGCACTTCCCGCAGTGCTCTACGGCCGCCCCAAATGGAGAAGGGTCTGCGTTCCCGCCGCGATAGCAGCCCTCTTTTTCCATTTCGTTTCAATCATCGAAATGCTCTCCGCGGCCCACCACTGGGTCCCCTCGGGGATGCACGAGTTCAACTCCCTGCTCGCGCTCCTCATCTGCGCCGCGTTCCTCCTGATTGCTCTTCTATACCGGACAGTATCCTTTGGAATCTTCGCCTTACCGCTCGCGCTCCTACTGGTTCTCGAGCCGGCTTTGGGGCTCGGGCACGGTTCATTCCAATCGCCGGTCGTGCGTACCGGTTGGCTGTTCCTGCACATCAGCGCCTTGCTGGCCGCCTACGCCGCGCTTTTTTTTAGTCTTTTGGCGAATCTTTTGTATCTTGTCCAGGAGCGTCGCCTCAAACAGAAGAGCAGGATTGTTTTCCTGACCTGGCTGCCGCCGCTCGAGACCCTCGACCGGATCGCGTCCAGTACCTTGCTAATAGGCTTTCCCTTTATGACGATCGGGCTGTTGGCGGGCTCAGTGATTGCGCAACAAGTCGTGGGCGCGGCTTATTTCCTCGATCCGAAGGTGCTGCTCTCTTTCGGAATGTGGGCTCTGTATCTTATGATGCTTTTCGTCCGCCGCAGCACCGGGCTCCGCGGGCGTCGCGCCGTTTATCTTTCGAGTTTTGTGTTTCTCGTCGTGTTAAGCGTATGGGCAGCCAACCAATTCAGTTCCGTGCATAGGTTCACCGCACCATGAAGATCGTTCTGCTTGGTGTGAATCACAAGACGGCTCCCATCGAGCTGCGCGAGCGGCTGGCGATCGCTCCTGCCGAGCTGGCTGAGGCGACGCGTTCTCTTTTAGAAACTCCAGGAATCCGGGAAGGTCTGATCGTCTCCACCTGTAACCGGGTGGAGTTTGTAACCTGCCAGGAACCCGCCAATGCTCAACTGTTGGACTTTGTTGAGAGCTATTTTCATATCGACCCAGCGCTCGTACGGCCGCATCTCTACGAGTATCGGGAAGAAGAAGCAATTCGGCACCTTTTCCGCGTCGCCTCCAGCCTCGACTCGATGGTAATCGGCGAGCCCCAGATTCTCGGACAGGTGAAGGACTCCTACCTCGCGGCGCGGTCTGTTGGAGCTGTTCGCACACACCTGGATAGGCTATTGCAGCGCACCTTCACGGTGGCAAAGCGGGTGAGGAATGAGACCCAAATCGGCGGCTCTTCGGTCTCGATTGCCTCAGTAGCTGTCGAACTCGCGCGAAAGATCTTTGGCTCGCTCGAAAACAGAAATATCCTGCTGGTCGGCGCCGGCGAGATGGGCGAGCTTGCCGCGCGGCACCTGCTCGAGCACGGTGCGGGAGCCGTCTCCGTCACCAACCGCACGATGGAGCGCGCGCAGAATCTGGCGAGGCAGCTCAATGGCAGGGCCATTCGCTTTGAGGATCTCTACGCGACCGCGGACAAGGCCGACATCATCATCACTTCGACCGGTTCTCCGCAACCCATCATCCGTAAGGAACACGCCCAGCAGTTTCTCCAGCGGCGGCGTGGCCGCCCCATGTTCTTCATCGATATCGCAGTGCCGCGTGACATCGATCCGGAGATCAACAGGCTCGATGGGGTGTTTCTCTATGACATTGACGATCTTCAGTCGGTAGCTTCCTCACATCTGGCGGAACGCAGCAAAGAAGCCGAGCTGGCCGATGTGTTGATCGCAAGCGAGGTGGAGCAATACCGGCGGCGGCTGCATGCGCTGAATGTCGTGCCGGAGATTGTTCACTTGCAGCGCCTGGTGGAGGAGCTTCGCCAATCGGAGATCCGCCGTCTGCAAAGCCGTCTGCAGACGCTTTCTCCCGAGCAGCAAGCCGCGGTTGACGCGCTTACCAAGAGTCTGGCCAATAAGTTCCTGCATCACCCCGTGAAAGCGATCAAATCCGCGGCGAAAGATGGAAATAGTGCTGCCGTGAATGCAATCCGCGAAGCCTTCGGTTTGAATCTAACCGGGAGGTACGGTGTGGAGGGTTTCGACCACACCGCCGCTGCTGAAGGCGCAGAGGATCAAGACTCCGCAATGGAGGCTGCGCCGCAGTCCCCACTGGACGAGGACGAGTTCCATTGATCCGCATCGGTTCACGCGGCTCGCAGCTCGCATTGTGGCAGGCCAACTTCATTCGAGAAGCGCTTGGTGGCCTTGGGCACGAGGTCGCAATCGAGATCATCCGCACAACCGGCGATCGCATGCAGGATGTAGCCTTTCCTCCGCAAGAAGGAAAAGGCATTTTCACGCGAGAGATTGAAGAGTCGCTGCTGGAGCGCCGCATCGATCTGGCGGTGCACAGCCTGAAGGATCTACCGACTGAGCTCGGCAAGGAGTTCACGCTTGCTGCCATTCCAAAACGCGCTGACCCCCGGGACGTGTTGGTTTCCGAGCGATTTCTCTCGCTCCAGGAACTCCCCCCCGGAGCCGTGGTTGGCACCGGCAGCCTGCGCCGTCAGGCCCAATTGCGCCACACGCGTCCGGATCTCCAATACATTGAGTTCCGCGGCAACGTAGACACGCGGTTAAGGAAGCTCGGCGACGGCAAGGCAGATGCCATCATCCTTGCTGCTGCGGGCCTGGACCGTCTCGAAAGAACGGACTGGATCCGGCAGAGATTTCCCTCAGAACTGTTGTGTCCCGCTGCCGGGCAGGGAGCGCTCGCGATTCAGTGCAGAGCGGGAGACGCGGAGACGCATGCCGCCGTGGCGCCGCTTGACGATCCCGAGACCAGAGCCGCGGTCACAGCCGAGCGCCGGTTCTTGGCAGCTCTGGGCGGCGGGTGCCAGCTGCCCATCGGTGCTTACGCACATGCCGTTCCGAAGGGCTTGCTTTCCCTGCGCGGCGTGATCGCTGCCGTTGATGGAGGCAGCATCGTGAGCGGTGAGTCGCAACACGCTGACCCATGCGTCCTAGGGGACCAACTCGCGCAACAACTCCTGGAGACGGGTGCTGACCATATCTTGGGCCTAAAGGTCAATGACGTGTGAGTGCCGAAAAGCCTCTCGCTGGCAAACGTATCCTGGTCACGCGAGCGCTCGAGCAGGCTGGCGGCTTGGCTGAGGCCCTTGAAGCAGAAGGCGCTTCGGTCCTTCGCTTACCTACCATCGAAATTATTCCTCCCGAATCCTTCGCGGCGCTCGATGCCGCACTTGCTACCCTTCAAGACTTCGACTGGCTGATCTTCACCAGTGCCAATGCTGTGCGAGCCTTCGCCGAACGCATGATCGTGCGAGAAGTCCCACAAGATCGGACCGCTGCTGTTCACGTCGCCGCGATCGGTCCGGCAACTGCGAAGGCTGCAACTGAGCACGGCCTGCGCGTTGATCTCATGCCGGAGGAGTATGTTGCGGAGTCGATGGTTGCGGCGCTCAAGGAGAAAATTCCGGGCAAGCACGTTCTCCTGGCGCGTGCGGCCGTAGCTCGCGACGTCATCCCGGAGGAGCTGGAAGCTTTGGGCGCCAAGATCGAAGTAGTCGAAGCCTACAGAACAATTCTCCCACCGGCCTCGATCGGCCAGGTGCGCGCCCTGCTCACAGGAGAGTTGCCCGATGCCGTAACATTTACGAGCTCCTCGACAGTTACAAACTTTCTCGCTTTGCTCAGTGGCGCTTCTGTCGATCGTCCGTTTGCGTTGCGTGCCGTCTCCATTGGTCCGATCACGACGCGCACATTGCGCGAACGCGATTGGGAACCCGCTGCGCAGGCTTCAGAACCAAGTATTCCCGGCCTGGTCGAGGCTTGCGTCCGTCTTCTCAGTGCTGGCTAACAACGAATTCAGTAAAGAACTTGAGACTCGGACGCTCATTCCAGAAGGCCAGCAAGCCTCAGTGGGTACTCCAGGTTTTATCGCTCGAATTGCAGAGCTTCTCAAGCGCGCAATCGACACACCGGGGTTTGCGCGCGATACAGATGAGCCGTCCGTGGTGGATCAGTTCGTGGGAGAAACTGATCCAACGCTCCCGCGGAATGATACGTATCAGATCCTGCTCCACCTGCTTCGGTTCCGTTGCCGTGGTGAGCTCGAGCCTCCGGGAAAGACGGAGCACATGGGTGTCGACCACAATCCCTTCAGCGAGACCAAAAGCGACTCCAAGAACAACGTTGCCCGTCTTGCGGGCAACTCCAGGCAGACGCAACAGTTCATTCAAAGTCTTTGGGACGTTGCCCCCAAACTCCTCGATCAGCTTCTTGGCTGCGCCGGAAATGGACTTAGCCTTGTTGTGATAGAAGCCTGTCGATCGGATCTCTTCTTCGATCTCGACCAGCGGTGCCTTCGCGAAGGCTTCGGGAGTTGGAAACTTTTTGAAAAGCCCGGGTGTAACCATGTTGACCCGTGCGTCGGTGCATTGCGCCGACAGGACGGTTGCCACGACAAGCTCCCAAGCGTTCCGGTGAAGCAGAGCACATTCGGCACCAGGATAGGTACGTGCAAGAACATCGAGAATCTCTGCAATCCTCTCCGGCGCTAAAGGATTGTAGGAAGCCTTCCCGGATTTCTTCCTAGCCGTTTTGTTCGACGCCGTTGCGATCGCAGTTCGTTTAGCTGATCCCTGAGCGACTGGCCGCCGAGTTGCAGCTGCCGGAGCAGCAGGATTCGCGTTCGATCCCGCCCGTTTCGCGCCGGTCTTCTTCGCTGTTGTTTTCCTGACTCCGTTTTTCTCGCGCGCCATTCAGAATTATCCGAGCTTCTCCAGCATCTCCCCCGGCGTCATTCGAATGCAGGTGCAGATCGATATATCCCTCAGGGTATACATACTGATCTCCGTTTACGAAGCTGCTGCACAAGATCCAGGAAGTTTTCTGGGTGATTCGTCTCAAAGGCCACTGCCATGATCTGTCTACTAGGCCTTTTAATGGTAACAGCTGCAGGAGGGAACAGGGCGGGATGACGTGCTAAGCCCCGACACCTGCCCCGTGATAACTCACAAGAATGGCGCCCGAACAACTGACCCTGTTCTATACTGCCTCCGAATGACTGAGAAAATCCTCGCCATCCTCGCGCAGTTCATCATTTCCACTATTTCCACCACCGGCTATTGGGGAGTCATGTTGCTGATGGCCATCGAGTCAGCCTGCATTCCTTTGCCTTCGGAAATCATCATGCCCTTCGCTGGCTATCTGGTGCACACCGGGAGATTTCAACTTCTCTGGGTCGCGACAGCAGGCGCGTTAGGCTGTAACCTCGGTTCGGAGTTGGCCTACTGGGTTGGAGCATATGGCGGCCGTCCACTCATCGCCCGTTTCGGAAAGTACATCCTTCTAAACGAGCATGACCTCGACAGGACCACTCACTTCTTTCGGAAGTACGGTTCGATCACCGTTTTCTTGGCGCGTCTGCTGCCCGTCGTAAGAACCTTCATCGCTTTGCCCGCGGGCATCGCCAGAATGCCGAAGCTGCGCTTTCACATCTACACTTTCCTTGGCTCGTGGCCCTGGTGCTTCGCCTTGGCCTACGTCGGCATGCGTCTGGGCCAGTCGTGGGACAGCGATCCGCGATTCAAAGCAGTCTTCCACCGGTTTCACACAGCTGTTGTGCTCCTGCTCGTGATCGGGATCCTCTGGTTTTTCTGGTCACACTGGAAACAACGCATCCGCACTGCGAACGCGGCTTAATCATCACACTGTCGGAATCTGCTTCGTACTTTGCCCAGGACGGCGAAGCGGAGGGTCGCCGCTTGGGAGTGCATGCGCTTATGAGCGCTCAACGAGTCCCGCCTGGGCTGGCGCGCGAACCGTTAGCCCCTGCTTTCTCCCCTTTGGGCCCCGTGCGTTTGCCAAAGCTGGTGTGAAAGACGAGACTGGAATGTTCGATTCCCATCCAAAACGCGAGAGGAAGGTCCAGCAAGAATGTCAACACCCGAGAGCAGCGGCCAAACGTCCGCTGATGCTTCGAAGATTCGACCCGCCAAAGGAAAGTTAGGAATCATGATCCCCGGAATGGGGGCGGTTGCCACAACCTTGATCGCCGGCGTGGAAGCGGTCCGCAAAGGAATTGCGAAGCCCATCGGGTCGCTCACACAGATGGGAACCATTCGGTTGGGCAAGCGTACAGACGGCCGCACACCTCTGATTCAGGACTTTGTTCCCTTGGCCAAACTGAACCAGCTCTGCTTTACCGGCTGGGATATTTTTGCAGACGACATGTACGAAGCGGCGAGCACCGCCAAGGTTTTGGAGCGTGACCAGCTCGAGAACATCCGTCCTTTTCTTGAAGGGATTCACCCTCTGCCCGCGGTCTTCGATCAGTACTACGTGAAGCGGCTGAACGGCACAAATGTCAAGAAGGGTAAGAACAAGCGCGATCTCGCCGAACAGGTCCGCGCGGACATTCAAGCATACAAACAGCGAACCGATCGCCAGGTAATGATTTGGTGTGGCTCCACCGAAATCTTCTTGACGCCCACTGCGGTCCATCAGTCCGTCGCGGCCTTTGAAAAAGGTCTTGAGCAAAATGACGAGAATATCGCTCCCTCGATGATTTACGCCTATGCGGCGCTCAAGGAAGGCATTCCTTTCGCGAATGGCGCGCCGAATCTCACCGTCGATCTGCCGGTGATGCAGGAGCTTTCCCGGCAGAACAATGCTCCAATCTGCGGCAAGGACTTCAAGACTGGGCAGACCTTTATGAAGACCGTACTCGCTCCAGCTTTCAAAGCGCGCATGCTCGGAGTGAGCGGGTGGTACTCAACCAACATCCTGGGCAATCGCGATGGAGAGGTCTTGGATGATCCCGAGTCGTTCAAAACGAAGGAAGAATCGAAACTGGGAGCGCTCGATTTCATTCTCCAGCCCGAGCTCTACCCGGATCTTTATCGCGACATTTATCACAAAGTCCGCATCAACTACTACCCTCCGCGCGGCGATAACAAAGAAGGATGGGACAACATCGACATCTTCGGTTGGCTCGGTTATCCGATGCAGATCAAGGTGGATTTCCTATGCCGCGATTCGATCCTTGCGGCGCCGATCGCTCTCGATCTCGTCCTCTTCCTCGATCTCGCGGCACGAACCCCGGAACTGAAAGATCTGGGCATTCAGGAGTGGCTGAGCTTCTACTTCAAATCGCCCATGACCGCCGAGGGCCTCTATCCTGAGCACGATCTCTTCATTCAGTCGATGAAGCTGAAAAATACCCTTCGGCACATCCAAGGCGAGGAGCTCATTACCCACTTGGGTCTCGAATACTACGACTGAAATCATCGACCGGATTCTGCACCGTCGAACCCCTATCATCCACGCCCAGTATGAGCCGCCTTCGAGGCGGACCTCTGCTGGGCCTATCGTCTTGACCAAATAGCTATCACCAGATCGGGTCCTCTGGAGATCGAACCGGGGGATCGATTGAAACAATGGCTCGACTTGTTTTCTATTCTCGGAACATGTATACGCTGTTAGGGTTCTTCTGAGGTGAGAATGGACAACTCGAGACGCACGCTACTTCAATCTCTGCCGCTGGGCTTCGGAGCGCTCGCTCTTACTTCTGCGGCCTGGGGCGGGGATCAACCTGTCGCTTCATTCGCCACGCCTTTCGATCAGCTTCCGGTTCACCAGAATGGCGCAAACCTCTCGCGGCCGATCCTGAATGGAGTCGCCCACGATGGCTCGCATATTGAGGTCCACGAGACGACGCTCGCGCCTGGAAGCGAGCCTCACGCTCCCCACCATCATGTGCACGAAGAACTATTTCTCCTCTCGCGCGGCAACGTCGACCTGACCATAGTCGGGAAGACGACAACTCTGGGTCCTGGATCGGCCGCCTTCATTCACTCCGGTGAGCAACATGGAGTACGCAACAACGGCTCTGAACCGGCGCAGTACTTCGTGGTCGCCTTTGGCGAGCAGACCTAAAAACACATCGAGTTCTCGATACTCAGTGAGTGTGGTCAGGGGCCAGTGATCAGTGATCGAAACTATGTTGTCATTCTCTCCAATCCAGGATCACCTTGCCCGTCTGCCCGCTTATCATCGCAGCGAAGCCCTTTTCGAAATCTCGATATTGAAAGCGGTGCGTGATCACGGGCGAGATGTTCACCCCTGATTCGACGAGTACCGACATCTTGTACCAGGTTTCGTACATCTCGCGGCCGTAGATGCCCTGGATCGTCAGCATGTTGAAAATGACTTTGCGCCAGTCGATCTCCATCGGCTTGGCAGGGATGCCGAGCATGGCGATCTTGCCGCCGTGGCACATGTTTTCGATCATTTCGACGAAAGCGGCGCGGCTACCCGACATTTCTAGGCCTACGTCGAATCCTTCCAGCATCCCGAGCTGTTTCTGTACCTCGCCGAGAGGCGTTTCGCTCGGATTGACAGCAAGCGTCGCCCCCATCGTCCGCGCGAGATTCAGTCGAAATGGATTGAGGTCAGTGACCACCACGTGCCGCGCCCCGGCATGGCGCACGATAGGGATCGCCATCAACCCGATGGGTCCCGCACCCGTAATGACGACGTCCTCTCCCAACACCGGAAAAGTAAGCGCCGTGTGTACCGCGTTGCCAAATGGATCGAAAATCGCGGCGATCTCCTCGCAGATTCCCGAATTGTGCCGCCAGATGTTCGTCATCGGCAGCGCAATGTATTGAGCGAAAGCCCCAGGACGATTGACACCCACACCGAGAGTGTTTGCGCAAAGGTGGCGGCGCCCCGCAAGACAGTTGCGGCAGCGTCCGCAGACCACATGTCCTTCTCCGCTGACCAGATCGCCGGGATGAAAGTCGCTGACATTCGAGCCCACTTCGACGATCTCGCCCACAAACTCGTGACCGATTGCCATGGGTACAGGAATGGTCTGTTGCGCCCACTCGTCCCACTGATAGATATGAACGTCGGTGCCACAAATTCCCGTCTGCCGCACTCTGATCAGCACGTCATTGATCCCAATCTCGGGAACCGGCACTTCTTCGAGCCAAAGACCCCGTTCGGCCCGGCTCTTGACCAAAGCTTGCATTCTTACTCCTTGTGCTGCCCTTTATAACCTACGGCATTTGTATCCACCGATGCACAGTTCGGGTAAAACTGGAGATGTGGGTATAAGAGACTTCAACGCGCCTTCAATCGGCCTCGCAAACGGAGCGTCGATGCATAGCGACTCCGAGCTTGGGAGCGCGCAAACCCAAGCGGGCGACTCAGTGGAGTCGCCCGTCCTTCAGGACCGCGCCTTCCGATTGCTGGTGCGCCATTGCGCCATCGGAGTCTTAGGCCCGCCGGCACGCGGCGCATGAGCTTGCCAGACCAGCGAGAAGCAACGGCCGCTGCATCCATGTCTTCTTCGCAGCTGGTGCGGGGCATCGGCCTGCGTGGAGCGATCTCGCTTAATGTGATCAATATGGTGGGCGTGGGCCCGTTCATCACGCTGCCGTTGGTCGTCCTGGCGATGCATGGACCGCAGGCGATTCTGGCCTGGATGTTGGGAGCATTCCTGACGGCCTGTGACGGGCTGGTCTGGGCCGAGCTGGGAGCTGCCATGCCCGAGGCAGGCGGCTCGTATTGGTATCTACGAACGATCTATGGCCCTGAGCGCGGTGGTCGATTTCTCTCGTTTCTCTATATCTGGCAACTGACGTTCAGCGCCCCGCTCTCGATTGCTTCCGGCTGTGTCGGATTGGCACAATACGCGGGTTATCTCTTCCCATCGTTGCGCAAGATCTATTTCGCGCATCAGCTGCCCATTCCCGTGCCCTTCGCCGGAACGTTCCATCTGTCAATTCTTTTTGGCCCCGCCACCCTCCTGGCAATGGCGGCGTGCGTCACGGCCACCGTTCTGCTCTATCGCAATATTCAAAGCGTCGCCCGTAGGGCTACCTTGCTTTGGATTGGAGTGATGGGTACGCTGCTGGCTGTCATTGTCGCCGGGCTGCTCCACTTTCATGCGAATCTCGCTTTCCACTTTGAACCCGGCGCATTCGAGCTTTCTAGAGGATTCTTTGCTGGACTCGGAGCGGCCCTGCTGATCGCCACCTATGACTACTGGGGTGCCTACAGCATCTGCTTTGTCGGTGGCGAGGTACGCGATCCAGGACGCACCATTCCGCGCTCCATCCTCTGGTCCGTTGCTCTGGTTGCAGTACTCTACATGGCGATGAACACCAGTGTGTTGGGGCTGATTCCATGGCGGGAACTCGCCGAAGCTGGAGACGCAAAATTTTCCGTGGCGGCCGTGGTCATGCGGCGGGTCTACGGCAACTTCGCCGGAGAGGTGATTGCCGTTCTCGTGATCTGGACTGCCTTCGCTTCCGTCTATGCGTTGCTGCTGGCTTATTCGCGCGTACCTTACGCGGCGGCGATCGATGGAAACTACTTCCGCGTCTTCGCCCGCCTGCATCCCCGCTATCGATTTCCGAATGTCTCGCTGCTGGTCCTTGCCGGCGTGTCACTGATCTTTTGCATGCTGCAGTTGATCGATCTCGTAGCCGCGCTGGTCGTGATCCGCATCCTTCTGCAGTTCTTGTTGCAACACATCGGAGTGATGGTTCTGCGCCGCACACAGCCGGAGATGAAGCGGCCCTTCCGGATCTGGCTCTATCCGCTCCCGCCACTGATCGCGATGATCGGCTTCCTCTACATCCTCTTCTCCCGCCCACACTTCGGCCAGGAGATCTTCTTCGCGGCAGTGATCGCCGCAACCGGAACAATACTCTACATGCTGCGCGCCCGCGCCCGCGGCGAGTGGCCATTTATCAAAACAACCAAGACTCCGGCCATCTGAGCACTAAATCCTGACACCAGGGACGTGGTAAACTAAGTCTAGTTCAACTAGGGCCTGTTTAGCAGGCCTAAGCAGCGTTTCATGGATAAAATCATCAACATTCACGAAGCCAAGACTCATCTTTCCCGTATCGTCGACGAAGTGGCCGCGGGGTCCGAGGTGATTCTTGCCAAGGCAGGGAAGCCAATGGCCCGGCTGATCCCGATCACACCGGCGCCCCGGCCCAAGAAGCTTGGCATCCTAAAAGGAAAGATCAAGGTTCCAGACGATTTCAATGCGCCGCTGGATGAACAAATCATTGCGGATTTCGAAGGGCGCTGAGCATGCGCGTACTTCTCGACACCCATTTGCTTCTCTGGGCTCTCGCTCAGCCGTCCAAGTTATCCCGCGCATGCCGCGACCATCTGAATGCCGCCGAGGTCTACGTGAGCGCCGCATCCATTTGGGAGATAGGCATCAAGTCAGCGGTTGGCAGACTCAGAACTGATCCGCGCGAGGTCTTGGCAGCAATCGAACCCGCTGGCTTTGCTTCGCTTTCGATCAATGGCGAGCATGCCGCGGAAGCCGCGAGACTTCCGCCCCTGCATAAAGATCCTTTCGATCGCATGCTGATTGCGCAAGCCTCGATCGAGCCCATGATTCTGCTCACGAACGACAGCCTGCTGCGTAGCTACGGTCCGTTCGTGACCTTAGTCTGATCTACCCACGAACCCAGACTGCCGATCTCGCTCCAAGCCATCTGGCAGGCCGAAACCCATTCTCACCCTGAAAACATTCTCCTAAGCATCGCCCAGATCGCATCCCAGATTGCATCCTTGTCAATCTACCCCTCTGTGCTTGATATTGGACGGCGGAGCACAATCACGGTCCAAACAAGGCGATCACGCCAAGCGGCATCGGAAAACCTTGGTGATTGTCTCTGATGGACTGGAACGACTCTCTGATGGAGTGGAACTATTCACTCCCGGAAAGCTATCGGTTCGGTTTCGTTTGCCGCTCTGCGGAATGTTTTAAGGAGATTACTTGCGCAACATTCGGAATGTCATTTTCCTGTTCCTGGCTCTCCTCGGCCTCGCTATCTTCGCTCATTTCACCTATGCACAAAACCAGCCCCCAGCGGTGAACCCCAATGTACCGCCCCCTCCGCGCTCCAAGCAGATTCACCTGAAACACCTTCTGGTGATCGGTCAAACCAAAGGCTTCGAGCATGACTCCGTCCCGGATACGATGGCCGCGGTCTATAACATGGGGCATGACACCGGGCTCTGGGATACGACGATCCGCACAGATACCGAGCTCCTGACAAAAAAAGATCTGGGTAGAAACAGCAAGAACCTGAACTACTTTGACCTGCTGATCTTCGCCAACACGACAGGCGAGCTCGATCTGGACCAGAGCCAAAAGCAGGACATTCTGTCGTTCGTCAAGGAGGACGGCAAGGGCTTCGTAGCAATCCACGCCGCGTTGGACACAAACTACACCTGGCCGGAATACGGCGAGATGATCGGCGGGTGGTTCGACCAGCACCCTTGGTCGACATTCAACGCGCCGATCATCAATGAGGACCCTGACTTTCCCGCCGTGCGCCACTTTCCCAAAGCGTTCGTCAAATACGACGAGATCTATCAACCCAAGAGCTGGTCGCGCAGCAATGTCAATGTGCTGTTGAGTCTCGACCCCAACAAACTCAATTATGAGAACAATCCCCGTATCCACCGTACCGATCACGATTTCGCTGTAGCTTGGAGCAAGATGTACGGCAAGGGACGTGTGTTCTACTCGACTCTCGGCCATACCGAAGAATCCTGGAACGATCCGGACATTCGAAAGATGTACTTCGAAGCGATCAGATGGGCGCTCGGTATGACGGAGGGAAGTACGGCGTCTCATCCGCGCCCTGCAGCGGCATCTGGTGAAGGTCACTAAGAGTCGAAATGAGGTCACGGCGCTGCGGATGAGAAGCTTTTGGATTCGGCTAAGGTGTGGAGTACCATTTCCTGCGATGATTCTTCGGGGTAGCATCTTCCATCGGAACGTAGTGTGGGCGGCAGCACTGGCGGGTGGCGTCGCTATCGCGGCAGCGCAAAACCAAAACAACGCCGGACAGGTTCAGCAACCGGCTCAGAACCAGGCTCAGGAGCCGTCGGTTCAGAAACAGGCGGCTCTGCCCGCCACCCAGCCTCCCTCATCGGAACTTGTTGAGAGTGGCCGCTCGCTCTTTCAGCAGAGCTGTGCCTTCTGTCATGGCCGGGATGCAGGCGGTGGAGAATCCGGTCCCGACCTCACGCGGTCCAAACTGGTCGCTTCAGATTCCGGAGGAGACAAGATCGGCGCCGTGGTCCGTCAAGGCCGGCCCGATAAGGGCATGCCGCACTTCGACTTCTCCGATGAACAGATTGCCAGTCTGGTGGCGTTTCTCCATCATCAGCAGGCACAGGCCTCTTCCAAACTCGGCGCCCGCCGCGGCGTCGATGTATCTGATCTGCAAACCGGAAACGTCGAGCAAGGGAAGCAGTATTTCAACGGCGCCGGTGGTTGTTCCTCCTGCCACTCGCCGACGGGTGATCTGGCCGGAATCGCATCGCGTTACGAGGGGCTCGCCCTCGAAGAACGAATGCTGTATCCCAAGGACGCCAAGTCAAAGGCGACCGTCACGCTGCCCTCCGGCAAAACTATCAGCGGCATTCTCGAATATCAGGATGAGTTCACGATTGGGCTAAGGGACGCAGATGGCGCCTATCACTCGTGGCCGGTAAATGAGGTGAAGTATTCGATTGACGCTCCCGTGAACGCGCATGTCGAACTGTTCAGCAAATACACCGATGCCGATATTCATAATTTGATGGCATACCTGCAAACGCTACGCTAGTCAGAATTGCGAAACGAGCCTGGGAAGGGCGAGCGGAGCAAGAGGGCGAGAGCGGCAGTACCGCGCAGCCCTGGAATATTGTGCCTGAGACCGTGGCTAAAGAGTCCCAGACTTTGAAAGGTTCGAACTTGATATGAAGTTACCGAAGAGCGCGCTCCTGGTGCTTGCGAGTGCGATGGGGTCGGTTTCTCTCCCTCATCCCCTCTCCGCTCAAGGGGTCGACGCCGCGATGCTCCTGCATCCGGCGGAGGATAGTTGGCCCCAATATCATGGCACCTACAACGGCCAGCGTCATAGTCAATTGGCGCAAATCACGCCTGAGAACGTTGGCAACCTGACCCTTGCGTGGGCCTTCCAGACCGGTCAGACAGTGGAAATCAAGGCATCGCCGCTCGTCGTCGATGGAGTGGTGTACTTTACCGTTCCAGATAATCTCTGGGCAGTGGATGTTCGCTCCGGGCACCAGCTCTGGCACTACACTTATCCGCCCAATCATGGTCTGCATATCGGTCATCGCGGCGTCGGAATGTACAAACAGTGGCTATATTTCCTCAGCCCGGATGGCCATCTCGTATCGCTCGATGCCAAAGATGGCACAGTCCGCTGGAAGGTCGAAGTCGCAGACGCTACAAAGGGATACTGGACGAGCATGGCGCCCTTAGTTGTTGGAGATCACGTGCTCATCGGCATCTCCGGCGACTTCGATAACCTGCAGGGATATATCCGATCGATCGATCCAGAAACCGGAAGGACCCAGTGGCAATGGGATTCCACGCCGCCCCCGGGAACGCCGAACATGCCAACCGGCGGCACAACATGGATGGCTGGCACATACGATCCCGGTCTCAACTTGGTGTACTGGGGAACTGGAAATCCGACCCCAGTACTCACTGGATCCACGCGCCCGGGGGATGACCTTTACACCTGCAGCATTGTGGCTTTGAATCCCGACACCGGAAAGCTAGTCTGGGCTTTTCAGCCATCGCCTCACGATACTCATGACTGGGATGCGGCCGAAACTCCAGTCCTGGTCGATGGGCCGCTTCGCGGAAAGCCTCGCAAGATGCTCATGCAGAGTTCTCGCAACGGCTACTTCTTCGTTCTGGACAGGACGAACGGGGAGAATCTGCTCACCGTTCCCTTCGGCCCCGTGAACTGGGCCCTCCGCGTCGACAAGAAGGGACGTCCCGTTCCCAATCCTGCGAAGGAGCCGGCCCCCGATGGGCGTTTGATTGCACCCGATGAGAATGGCATGACGAACTTCAGATCTCCTAGTTTCGATCCCAAGACAGGTCTCTTTATCGTCTCTGCTCATCCCAGTTACAGCATCTATTTCGCCAAACCTGCCGATGGCGTCTACGGATGGGCAGGCGCCGACTACGGCGTCTGGGGAAAGGGCGTCATTGAGGCGATCGACTACCAGACAGGTAAGATCCGTTGGCGACATGAAGTAGGCCCCGGAACCCCCGCTGCTGGGGTGATGACAACCGCCTCTGGCCTTACCTTTACGGGTGACATTGCCGGTAATTTCCTTGCGCTCGAGACCAGCACGGGGAAGACTCTCTGGCACGCCGGGTCCGGTGCGAGAATTGCCAGCTCGCCAATCACGTACTCGCTCGATGGTCGTCAGTACGTAATGACGAGCAGCGGCGGAGTACTGTTCGCGTGGGCTCTGCCTGCGAACTCAGCAGAACCTGGGTCAGGAGCAGTAAAAGCTGCGCAGTAACCCTCGATGTTGCAACTGTCAATGCGGTCAGCGAAAACCGGCCAGCGGGACCGCCTGATTCGGCAAAAGCTCGACAAAAAGCTCGGCAAAAGCCTCTCAGCTCGAAGCGCCTCTTGCACAAGGAAACCTATGGCAGCGCAGTGAGGAGTAGTTGGGTGCCCCATCATGTACGTCCGCCGCAGGCAGACTTACATGGGGCTATCAAGAAGCCTGGCGAGTTTTAATTCGGGGGTCAGGTTTAGGGGTCGGAAAAGCAGTCCTCAATCCTCAGAAAAAGTAGCCGTCATCCCGAGCGTAGTCGAGGGATCTGCTTTTGGGAGACCACAAACGTTCACTTTTCTGTTTCCCGCTTTTCACCCTGTCCCCGGCAGCAGCTCACCCATTGCTGAAAAAGCCGATCAGAATACAATCTTCGCTGCCAGCTGAGCGACGCGCGGATCTCCTGCCTGCCCGGCCCTGAAGGTGCCGAATGCGGCATTATTGTTCAGCTTGTCGAAAGCACTGATCTGGTCAGTGCCGTTCACGGGTCCCGTACTGATGCTTTCCGGCGCGAAGTTCGGATGGTTCAATACGTTGAAGTATTCGCCGCGAAGTTGCAGCTTGAACCGTTCCGTAAGGCTGAAGTATTTCGAAAGCTGCACGTCCCAGCCCCACGCATTCGGCAAGCGATATGGATTCTTGCCGACGTTTCCGAAGGTTCCGAAGATGGCAGGATTGTTCGCCCCATTCACCTGAGTAGGCTGAAACGCCGCCGGGTTCATCCAGCTCACACATTTCGCTGTCACTCCCCCGCAGGAGTTCTTGCTGTAAGCATTGGTCCCCGAAATCACTGTCCCCCTGTCATTCCCAATTCCCGTACCCGAGATTTCAGTGCCTTGTAGAACCGTGATCGGCCGGCCGCTGACAGCCGTGACGAGGCCGGCGAACTCGTAATCACCAAGCAGATATCGGACCAACGAATTGGAATTCTGCAGAATAGGGGTTTGGTAGACATACGATCCGCTGAAGATGTTTGCGTGGTCGAACGACGACGGACCATAGTCGAAACGGTGCCGGTTTGGATCAGTGATAGGAAGGGCGGAGTAACCAGTGTCAAACCCAGACACGCCTTCGCCGAAGGGAAGATCATCAAGGCTTTTAGAGTATGTATAGTTAGCTAGAACCGTGAGGCCATGAGAGACACGTCGTTCGAGCGACAGTTGTATCGAGTTGTAATTTGCCCCGATGTCGTTCATATCGGCTTGCATGGTAGAAAACGTGTTGGTACCGAACTTCCCACCGCTCGCACTGTTTACAAGAAGATTGGCCGAGCCTGTGCTTGCTTTCCCCGTTGAGTTCACTGCTCCTGGATTGAAATCCTGCGTTTCCAAAATATTCTGGGCCCGGGAACCGACATAGGCCAAACGTCCGATCAGTCCTTGGGTCAGCTGACGCTCGACAGTCAGGTTCCATTCATAAGTCGTGGGAACGCGGTATACGCCGGTCGGGTTATAGGTCAGAGCGATTTGATTGTAAGGCGGATTGTAAGCAAAGTTTGTTGGCGCGGGGAAAGGACTAGGAAATTTGGGATAGCTGACGGCTTGTGCTCCGCTGCACTTTAAAGCGCTCTGCGTTGCAGCTTGGGTGCAAAGCGGATCGCTGAAGGAACCTGCCGTGGATGAAGCCTTCGGCGCGCTGTTCCCAGCCGTCGACAGGATGAACTGTGGGCTGAACGGCCATTCATCCACAAACCGGTTGCTAAGCATGCCCATGACCCGGGAGTCGAAGAAAATTCCGAAGCCTCCGCGAATACTGGTCTGACCATTGCCGAACAGGTCGAGAGCAAAACCGACGCGTGGAGAAAACGCTTTGAGCATCGGATTCAACGCGTTCTTTGGCATCCCTGGATCGCTCGGAATCCCGTTCGCGGTCGAGAAGAAGATGCCTGGGGGCGCGTTCGGATAGACCCTGGAGGGAATGTTGGCGGCCATCGCAGTAAGGTTCACCTGTGCCCATCGATTTCCGTTGTCCCGCCACGGGAGAACTGGCTCGTAGCGCAATCCAAGGTTCAGGGTTAAACGCCGGCTAGCCCGAAAATTATCCTGAAAGTAGACCCCGACAAACGTGTTGCGGTTGGCCTTGAATTCTCCAGCGCCCTGCTGAAGAGCATAGCCATTCCCTGCTGAACTGCCGTCCGAGAGGACCCCGGCGAGAAAGAGCTGATACGTGGCGAACTTCTTTCCTGGGAACAGATAATCATCCTGTGTTCCGAAACCGAAGATTCCTGGTTGGTTGAACTGGTTGTTGAGATCCACCTGGGAGCGTTCGATGGAGCCGCCGATGCGGAGGTCATGCGGCCCTCTTTGCCAGCTCACGTCATCACTCCAGGTGAAGTTGTTCCTCGTGAATTTCCCTGTCGGATTGTCCCCGAACGTAAAGCCTCCCTGAACTCCTACGCCCTGAATCGCACTGGGGACAGGTTGAAACGGGAGAGCCGTCCCGAACGCCGTCACATTCGCCGCGCTCCCGGAAGGACCTCTCTTTGAGACCTCCCGCGAGAAGGCAAAGCGGGCGTCGTTGATCAAGGTAGCCGAAAAAATGTGAGTTTCGTGCAGCAGTGCATTCTGCGCCACGATTCCAGATGTGGCATCCGTGTAGCTAATAAGCTGCAGGGGATTGAAAACCGGCCCCTTCGTGAACCGGTCATATTCGTAGCGGGCGGTGATCCTATCCTTTTGTCCGATCGAGTGGTCTAACCTCCCCATCCCTGAATCGAAGTTCTCCACGTCTGGTTTCGAGTAGGGGGTAGTTGGATTTGATCCCGACGGAATTGGACCGTACAAGCTGAATTTAGCGGACGAGCCTAGGTACGCCCCGGTGGTCGGGTTTATTCCGAGCATCGCCGCAACTGCAGGATCGATCACGCCGGCCTTCCCATTGGGCCCTCCACAACTGGAACAACTTGCACTCGGCGGCGCCAGGAAATTGGTAATGTCGGTCTGTCCCACGATCTTCGAACTCCCCAACACGAGGTTGCGAAATGAAGTGCGCTGATACCCCGCAAAGAAGAAGGTTTTGTCGCGAATGATCGGTCCGCCGATCGTGCCGCCGAACTGGTTGCGCTTGATCTGGTCCCGTGTTGTCGGCGTTGCGAAGTAGTTTTGTGCGTTGAACACTGGATTGCGGATGAATTCGAAGGCATCTCCGTGCAGGCTGTTGGTGCCGGACTTTGTGATCACGTTCACTACCGCACCGGCATTTTGCCCATATTCGGCGCTGTAATTGCTCGTCTGCACGCTGAATTCCTGCAGAGCGTCAGGAAAAGGAAAAGGCTGATTCACGTTTGTGTACTCATCAACATAATTGCCGCCATCGAGTTGATAGCTGATCTGAGCCTGGCGGGAACCGTTCGCTGAATAGGTGACGGCTGACGGAAATGTTTTTGTCGCTCCCTGATCGGCACCGCCGTTGGGCGCATTGACGGCGCCAGGCACGGTTAGGATCAGTTGCGCTACATTGCGCCCGTTGAGCGGCAATCCTACGATCCTTTGCGTTTCGACTACTTGCTTGACGGTTGAAGTGGACGTATCCACCTGGGCGGCATTGCCCTCTACGACAACGGTCTGGTTTGTCGCGCCTACCACCAGTTTTACGTTGACTGTGAGCGACTGATCCGCCAGTAGAGTCACGCTCTCCTTCTCGGTACGGAAGCCTCGCGCACTGATTGTCAGGTTATAAGCGGTTGGTTCGAGCGACGAGAAGACGAAGTATCCGTCCGTGTTGGAAAACGCCTCTCGGGAAAAACCGGTGGTGGTTTGCGTTGCTGTGATGTTCGCCGACGGTACCGCTGCCCCTGTGGCATCGGTGACAACGCCGACAATGCTTCCGAACCCCTGTCCATGAAAATGGAGTGGAAACATCGACACAACGAGCAGAATGAGCACGGCTCTGTTTTTCATATTTTCCCTTCGTGCTGCTATTTGCGTTGAGGGGAAGTTCACTTGCTTCAAGATGGCCTCCCGATACTCGACGCCTCGCGTAGGAACGAAACACTGAACAGGACTGACGGAAAACCAGGAGGAGGAGGAGAGCGGCAGTGGTCAGTCCACGCAAGGGGTTCTGGCGAGCGAAGATCGTCGAACGAAGGGATGACTGTCAAGTCAGAAATAGCGTGGGTGAGGTCACAGCGATGCTGAATTCGAATCCGCGGGTACGGGTTGCCACACCGCTCTCCGCTTCCATGGACGGTAAATAGCTGCGAATGAGGGTCTTAGCCTCTTGGGGACACTTGCTGCCACCGGCATCTACAGGGGCAAAATTCGGCTTGATTCTATAGAATGACCAACCGCGTTAAGAACGGTCAGCGAAGTTCAGAGAGGGCGAACGAATCCCGGCGCGTTGATGCGCGTCTCGCTACCCGGTACGGCTGGACTGGCTTTTCTCGAGGGCTGGCTCTGTCCCTGGGCCGCGCGTCACCGTTCCCTTTGTCATCCCGCGCGCAGTCGAGGGATCTGCAGTTCTCCTTCTTGGGAAAAGCTGCGCTGTGAGCAGCAGCCGATCCGGCGTGAGCTGAATTCCAGCCAACCTGCGAAAGATCAAATGGCCTCAACCCAGAGCGGCGAACGGGGCGCTAAACTCGTAGCAGGATTCATGTTCAGGAAAATCTCCGCCATTTTGGGGTTGTTCATCTGCGCCAGTCTTTCCGGCGCCAGTGTCGGGGCGCAGCAGCCTACGGCTTATTCGCTCACCGGCGCCTACTGGGCCACCCATGATCCGTCGATCATCAAGCAAGGGAAGACTTGGTATGTCTTCTCCACTGGCAAAGCTCCGACTGGCGGTCAGTTGGCAATACGCTGCTCCGAGGATCTCCTCCTTTGGCGGCTTTGTGGACAAGTCTTCGACAAGATCCCGGACTGGATCACGCGCGAGAACCCGGGCACAAAGGAGCTGTGGGCGCCCGATATCTCGTACTACAACGGTGTTTACCGCCTCTACTACGCCTACTCGCTCTTTGGAAAAAACACTTCCGGCATCGCCTTAGCCACCAACAAGACACTCGACCCCACCAGCGCCGACTACAAGTGGGTAGATCAGGGTCTGGTTCTTCGCTCCCGCACGCAGGATGACTTCAATGCAATCGACCCGAACTTTGCCGTCGACGCCAAGGGTGGCACGTGGCTCGCTTTTGGGAGTTTTTGGAGCGGCATCAAACTCGTAAGTCTCGATCCACAAACAGGCAAGCCCGGCGGCAGCACGATCGACGCACTTGCAGCTCGGAAGCCTCCCGCAAACCCCCCGCCTGGTAAACCTGATCTGCCACCGGATTGGGAAGCAGTCGAAGCACCCTTCATCGTGCATCACGGCCACTATTATTACCTGTTTGTTTCCTGGGATCTTTGCTGCCTGGGGACGAAGAGCACATATCGCATCATGATGGGGAGATCGAGTGAGATCACCGGACCATACGTCGATCAAGACGGTGAGCTCATGAGAGACGGAGGCGGAACTCCGGTGCTCACGGGCAACACCCGCTGGGTTGGCCCAGGAGGGCAGTCAGTCTTGCTCGGCCACGGCAAAGACCCGGACATCCTTGTCTTTCATGCCTACGCGCAGACTACAGGTAAACCTGCATTGCAAGTCTCAACCCTGAGCTGGGAGGACGGCTGGCCTCATGCCGCGCTCGGAGAGAAGTAACCCAGCGCGATCTTAGGCAGGTGTCGCCGCAACATCCGCAATAAGTAACTGATACTGTATTAAACGTGTTTCGTAATAAAAAAGTCTAAAGAACCACGGAAAAGGGGTGCCCCATTTCTGACGCGTCTTGTGCGTCAGAAGCTGGATAAAGACGGGGGTCAGGTTTAGGGGTCGGAAAGCAGTCCTCAATCCTCAGAAAAAGTAGCCGTCATCCCGAGAGGATGTGACTTTATTCGATTTTGCGCCTTTTTGGGCGTCTAAGCTCTTTATTTTCAGTATCAGTTTTTGTGCTAAATCAAAAAAGTCACACGCTCCGAGCGTAGTCGAGGGATCTGCTTTTGGGAAACCACAAACATTACCCTTTCTGTTTCCCGCTTTTCACCGTGTCCCGGCAGCAACTCAAGGGTTCTATTTTTGCCGTGTCTTAGGCAAAAGTGGGAAACCACAGTGGCGTACATCGGGACCAATAAATCGCTCGCGGTTCCACGAAGAAACACCGGCAAAGCTTGTGCACGGAGATCTATCCACGCAGGAGCAATCAAACTCCTGCGGCTTTTGCTCCGAATCGATGTGCAAGATGCAGCCTACGGTCCGCAGCGCTCGGTTCCATTCTCGATTCCGGTCAGGGCCTGCCGCGCCTTTGCGTTATCCGGAGAGAACTCGAGCAGGTCTCGCAACACCTTTGCGGCCGCCTGCTTATTGCCGATCGCACACTCAATCGTCGCTAAATCCATGCTCGCCGTGATTTCTCCTGGGTCGGTCTTGCTCACCATTTCCAATAAAGCCACAGCAGTTCTTACATTCCCTGCGCGTGCCTCGAGTATCGCTAAATCCCCGGCGGCAGCGGAACTTAAGGGGTTCGCTCGCAGTGCTGCCTGATACTCAAACATGGCGGACTGCCGGTCACCTGACATCTGTGCCAGAAAGCCGAGTGCTGTGTGCATGTCAGGATCTGCCTGCTCGCCGCGGCTGCGTTCGTTGCGTTCAGCACGCCTGAGTAGGAGTAGTGCTTCCTGGCCCGCTTGAGCGTCACCGCGTTGAGCGAGCTCTGAGTATGCCAGCCCGAGGTCGCGATCGCTTGCCGGCGTGCCACCCACCACGACTAATTCATCGTGCTGTGCGGCAGGCCGCTTCAGCGATGAAACTGGACGCCGCTGGATGCGGTGATCTGTAACCTGTTCGTGCGCGACATTTTCGGTCTTTTCCCGCGCCATGTGGCAGCCGACGCAGTCCGGTTGATCGGGATGGTGCTTGCTGGGGAAGGACGCTTGTCCGTGACAAGTGAGACACTTGTTTCGGAAGTAGAGAGTTCGCTGCTCGGGTGCCGGTGAGCTGTGCGGATCGTGACACGTGATGCAGGTAAGCCGGTCTCCGCTCTTCTTCTTGCACTCGCTTTCGAGCAGCGCTTCCCACTGGCTCGTCGCCCTGCCGTTTGCACCCGATTCCCCCGCGCGAACAAAATGCACTACATACTCCGACAGATCCTCGCCCGGCACGAAGGCCGCGAGAGAGCGTCCCACACGGTTCACCGATATCTCGCCTTCCAGGTGACACTGCAGGCATATGGAGTCTCGCTTGCTCGGCGGTAACTCCGTGGCATTCAGAATCGGGCCGCGCCCGCCGCTCGACAGGTGTGTCGAAGGATCTCCGTGGCACGATTCGCAGGTGATCCCTCCATGGAGGAAGGGCTGCGCAGCGAAGTGGTTGTTGGCCCCTGCCATTGCTGGCTGCACCGCGCTTGCGTGGCAGTGCAAGCAGCCTGAATCCACTTTCAAGGTGAAAGGCATCTCGCGCGCATCGAGCGACTTGGGGTTCATGTCCCAAACCCTCTGCTTGCTATACCAATTCACTGGGCTCTCGAACCAATATCCGTGCTTCTCGAATAAGTATGTCCTCCCCCGCAGACCCGAGCCGACAAAGTACTCGAGTTCCTGTTCCCCCTGAAGAGTATGCCCGGGCTGTGCATTGGGCCGGTCATAGCTCAGCCATGCACGGCCGTCTCTCAGGAACAGGCGGTAATGAACCCTAGAGGCGGCGTGGGTGAACTCACCCGGAAGCAGACCATCGGTGGCTGCTCCGCTGGCGTGCGCCATCGGAGTCTTTTGGTAACTGTCGTAGATTGCTTCATGGCACTTGGCGCATCGGGAATCGTCCGTCGGCGGCAGACCAGCCGCCCAGAGAATCTCTGTTGCTGTTCCAAGGAGGATAATCAATGACAGAAAACGGAAGGCACAAAAGAGCTGCATCCAAACTTGAACGGGGAAGAACGCGAAGTACTTGCACCGGAGATACATCGGCTCGACTCCTCATTCCGCCGAAACATCTGCCCGTGGCAGGCAGTCTCTGTTTTTCCTCTACATATCAATCGAGAACAAGCGTCACAGACGCCACCCGCCGAGTCCTCAGCTTTTCCCGCGCATCGCAGAAGGCCCGAGAACGACCGATCGCGGACTCTTAGCGCCTTCTTCGACAATGTAGAGGCGATTGACATCGAGATTCTTGAAAGTATCCACTTGCCCTGACGGCCACCGCACTTCGAGTGAATCTACCACCTGCGCCTGATCCAATCCGAAATGGAGCCGCAGGTCATTTTGCGAGTAATAGCTGCCTCCGCTGCGTACCTCATCAATCTGCAGCAGTGGAGCTGGGCCACCCTTTTGCGTCTTAGCCAGTACCCGCACGCGCGCGCCGATGCCCGTCCGATTGGACTTTGTTCCGATAACTTTTACCTTGATCCAACTTCGCTTCCACTCTGAATCGCAGCGCAGCAGTTGGGGAAGGGAATTCACGCAATTTACGATGACATCCACATCGCCGTCATTGTCGTAATCGCCAAAGGCGCAGCCCCGGCCGGCAACGGGAGTGGTGATTCCTGCGCCGCCTTTGGCCGTCACATCTTCAAAGCGTCCGTTGCGGAGATTGCGATATAGATACTTGGGTTCGGCGTAGGGCGCCTCCGATTTCGAACTGTTCACTTCCGGATACACGTGTCCGTTGGTCACAAGAATGTCCAACCAGCCGTCATTGTCCATATCAAAAAAGCCCACACCCCATCCTAGATAGCGAGTGTTGATGCCTAAGCCCGAAGCATAGGTACCATCCTGAAATGTTCCGCCTCCAAGATTGACATAAAGCGAATCCGTGTCGCCCGCGAAATTGGTCTTTACAATATCGAGCTTGCCGTCCCTGTCATAGTCTCCGATCGAGACACCCATCCCGGCCTGAGGCTTTCCATCCGGGGAGAGCGCCGCGCCAGCCTCTATCCCAATATCCTTGAAGGTCCCGTCTTTCTGATTCTGGTAAAGCGTGGCAGACGTTGAATCATTCGCAACATAAATATCCGGCCAGCCGTCATCGTCAAGATCGGATACCGCGACGCTCAAAGCGTAGTTTCCGATGGTGTTTGAAACACCGCTCTTGTCTGAAACATCGGTGAAGGTTCCGTCACCGTTGTTGTGATAAAGGATATTCTTCCCGGCCGCAAGCCCAGGCGGCCCGCAGGCGACCATGATGCCCTTGTAAGTGCAAGGGCCAGATTCCGGCAGCGGCGCAGTTTTGAGGTCAAGGTCAATGTAATTGGCGACGAAGAGATCGAGATGGCCGTCACGATCGTAGTCGAGAAACGCGCACCCGCTATTCCAGCGCGTGCGTGCCTGTTTCAGCCCGCCTTTTTCCGTGACATCGCTGAACGTACCGTTGCCGTTGTTATGAAACAGAGCGTTCTGGCCGTAGTACGTGACGAACAGGTCGTCCCGCCCATCGTTGTTGTAATCGCCGACGCAGCAACCCTGTCCCCACCCGCTGCGCGCCAATCCAGCCTTCAGTGTGATGTCAGTGAAGGTTCCGTCACGATTGTTCCGGAACAGATGGCACGTAGGCTCGAGATTCTTCGGGAATCCCTCCAGCCTCCAGCCATTCACCAGGAAGATGTCGAGCCAGCCATCGTCGTCGTAATCGTAAAAGGCAACGCCGCATCCGGTCGTCTCGAGCAAGTACTTGTTCTTGCCGGCCCCTCCATAGATCGTCTTTGCGTTCAGACCGCATTGCGTCGCAACGTCTACGAAATTCACACCGAGCGGCGTGCCGGCGATCGGGGATGGTGGACCCGGCGGCGGAGGCACAGGCTTGGTGTCATAGGAGCGCTCCACCCCGCTATGACTCTGCGATGGGTCCTGTGCCGCGGCGAAAATCTCAGCTGTTCGCCGCCACGGAGGTGTTGCCATGAGCAACACCTCACCAAACGGCAAGACGAACGCGGAGCGGCTCAATGACTTCAGAAATCTTCGGCGATTCATCGGCATTCTTCATCAATCTCGCATCGCCGCCACAAGGGGCCAATCCAAAAGCACTCGCATCGCGGCCAGAGTACCAGAAGTTCCCCAGGGTACCAGACGTTTTACGATGTGCGCACAAGAATGCCCGGTGTGTTGATATCGCTCCTTAAGCTGCTGTTCTTGTCTTCGAGCGCAAAAACTGAGAGACTCCTCTCCGATAACCGGGTCTGACGACCGGCGGCTGCGGAGGATCTCCTTATTGTGCGCGGTGGAATGGCGCATTGTTTGAAATCTCAAGAATTGCGCCTTGCACTCTGCGGGCTTGCTCTCGCGATGGCAGCCTGGCAGCTTGTCCCCGAAGCTCGTCCGGGCACGCCGGCTTCTTCAAAATCTCCCGCTTCCGAGTATGTGGATCCGGCGGCCTGCGCAGGTTGCCACCAGCGTATCGCGCAGTATTACCAAGCCACTGGCATGGGCCGTTCCGTGTATCTCCCGACTCAGGAAAACAAGATCGAAGACTATAAGACGCAGAACACAATCCACAACGAAGCGTCCGGCCTTACCTACACAATGGTGGAACACGACGGCAAGTTCTTCGAGCGCCGCTCTGAGATTGGATTTGACGGTAAAGAGACCAGCGTTACAGAAGAGCAGATCGATTACATCATTGGCTCGGGCAATCACGCTCGGACCTACTTGCACCGGGGCCTTGACGGCAGGTTGATCGAGTTGCCGGTCACTTGGTACACCGAAGGTTCAGGGTACTGGGCGATGAGTCCAGGCTACGATCGCCCGGCCCAGGAGGACTTCCGCCGATCCATTCCCGGGGAATGCATGGGTTGTCACAACGGGTTCCCGCTCCAGGGGAAGTATCCCGATCGAGCAACGAGCGGACTGTCCGTCTTCCCGAAGCAAATGCCTCTAGGAATTGATTGCCAGCGTTGTCACGGGCCGGGAGGCGCTCATGTCCGCGCTGCCCTCTCCGGGAAAGCTTCCCAGGAAACGATTCGCCAGTCGATTGTGAATCCGGCGCGGCTCAACCGTGACCGCCAGCTCGAAGTTTGCATGCAATGCCATCTTGAAACGAGCAGCAGTTTGATGCCGAACGAGATCCGTCGCTATCATCTTACGATCGAATCCTACCGCCCTGGAGAACCGCTCGGCGACTACAAGATCTACTTCGACCGGACCTCTAGCACGAAGAACGATCGTTTCGAGATCGCGCATGCAGCATATCGCTTGCGCATGTCTGCGTGCTTTCGTTCCACTGAGATGACATGCACCACCTGTCATGATCCTCACCAGTCTTACCGCACGTCGACGTCTGCGGCACACTATCTCGACGTCTGTCGAAGCTGTCACCAATCCGTGGTTCACAAAACCAGCTTGCCCGCCGGTACCGACTGCCTCTCGTGCCATATGCCGAAGCGGCGTACCGACGACGTTGTCCATGTGATAATGACGGATCATTACATCCAGCGCTTGAAACCTGAACGCGACCTGCTGGCTCCGATCCCAGAGGTAGCCAGTGAAGCACAAGGGCGGGATGAGATTGTGCCGTACTATCCTGCTCAACTGCCGCACACGCCGGAGAATGAGCTCTATATCGCAACCGCGGAAGTGAAGCACGGATCGGAGATGGGGCTCGCTCATCTCCAGAGTGCGATCCTCAAACACTCACCAGTTGAGCCAGACTTCTACTTCGAACTTGGCGACGGGTATTCCAGGGCTGGAAAACAAGACGAGGCGATTCACTGGTACAACGAGGCGCTGCGTCGCAAGCCTGGCTTTCGGCCGGCAATGAAGCAGCTGGTGGCTGTTTTCATTGGCAAAGGAGAATACGCACGAGCCGTTGAATTGCTGAAACAGGCGATTGCGGTTCCGCCGGCTGATGATGCTTTGTTCGCAGACCTCGGCAACGCTTACCTGCGTCAGCGAATGCTGGTACCGGCTCAACAGGCGTTGGAGAGAGCTCTCCAGATCAATCCTGAGCAGCCTGAAGCACAAAATCTGCTCGGCTTAGTCGCGGTACAAAAGGGCGATCCACTCGAGGCCGAAACTCGCTTTCGCAAAGCGATCGTCAGACAGCCCGATTCGGCTGAGGCGCACAACAACCTCGGCAATGTGCTTGCTGAAGCCCACAAATACCCGGAGGCTCAGTATCACTTTCAGAAGGCGGTGGCGATCGACCCAGGATTCGCCGATGCTCGTCATAGCTATGGACTGATGTTGGCGCTTGCTCAGTCCTACGATCAAGCGGTGGTTGAGCTCCGCGAGGCAGTCCAGCTCGATCCGAAAAATGCACAGACACGCGATGATCTCGCCGACATCCTGACTGCTCAAGGACATACAGAGGAGGCGGCGGATCAGTATAGGCAAGCGATCCGCTTCAAGCCGGAACTGGCCGATGCCCATTGTAGTTTGGCCAACATATTGGGAGCGCAGAGCCACTTAGAAGAGGCCAAAAGGGAGTTCCAGGTTTGCACCCGGCTTGATCCAACTCAATTTGAAGCCAATCTTGGACTCGGTTTGATTTTGATGCGTCAGGGAAAGATCGCCGAAGCCAGAGTACAGTGTGAAAAGGCCTTGCAGAGTGCCGATCCGGCCGTGCGCAACACCGCCCAAAGCGCCCTCGAACAGATGCGTCGTTGAACGCAGCAGACGAAAAATGCGGCGCTTGTGCAAACGCCGAATCAAAGAAATGGAACACAAATTCGCGAACAATCGAAGTTGTGCATGAGCTCCCGGCCATTCCAGCGAATGGGCTCCTCGCACCGCCCATACTTCGACCGGTTCTGCTGCGGCCTGCTCTCTGCCGTCGGGGGAAAGCCGTCAGATATCTGATCGGCGCGATGGACCAACTGGCTCGTGACAGCGCCGGGTTGTGAGAGGAAACATTTGAGGAATCAAGCAAATAAGAGCTCGTATCGGCGAAAACACCGCAATAACCTAAAAAACATCGGCCTCTCGTGGGCCTTCGGCCTCGTCTTTGCCGTTGCGCCACTTTGGGCGCAGCCACCAGCCACACCAGCCGCGGCTAGCCACGCCGCGAGCGGCACGGAGTCGAATAAGGACCCATGGTGGAAGCACGCACTGATATATGAAATCTATCCGCGCAGCTTCCAGGATTCGAATGGCGATGGCATCGGAGATCTCAACGGAATTACAAGCAGGCTCAGCTACCTTCAGTCCTTAGGCGTCACTGCAATTTGGCTCACGCCGATCTATCCCTCGCCGCAAGTTGATTTCGGCTACGACATCTCGGACTACGAGAATATCGACCCTCAGTACGGCACACTCGCCGATTTCGACCGTCTGGTTGCTGAGGCGCGCAAGCGCAACATTCGCATCATCATGGACAT
>DASYBJ010000477.1:0-20904 GCA_036500845.1 Acidobacteriaceae bacterium | reverse complement strand
CATCGTTCTTGGCACAAACGCGGGTACAATTCCGCTGATGCCGGATCAAGACCCAAAGCAGGAAGAAAACGAGGAGAGTGGGTTTCTCGCCTCTCACCAGACCACGGAAACCAGGTCGTGGATGCCCTGGATCGTAGCAGGCGTTGTAGTCGTCCTGGTGCTTGTGCTTCTCGCGGTTCTTGGCCGGCGGCCGGGGCCTGCGCGCGGAGTCGCTGGGACGGGAATGGCAGCGGCGGCGCCATATGCTGCCAACCTACCCATCAGTGGCCTCGAAATGAGCGAGGCCACCAGCTTTTCAGGTTCGAAAGTGACCTACATCGACGGAAAGATCGGCAATACCGGAAATCTGACGATCTCAGGCATTACCGTTCAAGTCGGCTTTCACAACGATCTTGGCCAACTTGCACTGAGGGAGGCAATGCCCCTCAACTTCATTCGTACCCGCCAACCCTATATCGATACGGAACCTGTCTCGGCCGCTCCGCTGAAGCCGGGAGACACCCAGTCATTCCGACTCATCTTCGACAATGTTCCTCCGGATTGGAACCAACAATCTCCTGAGATTCGAGTCATCGCCGTTCAGAGCCGGTGAGCGCTTGTTCGGGTCTTACGGAAGAGATTGATTTCCCAAGGTTTGCGGTAACGGAAGTAACGACCTAAAAGTGTTAGGCGCATTTTTTTCGTAGTGGTCGTGAGAAAAGTGCAGGTTTAGCGCAATACCAGCGCAAGGGCAGAGCAGCGGCCGGCGCTCAATTATTTCTCTAAACTAAGCAGATAAAAGACTTACGCGAAAAGCCTCGCTCGCCAAATAGTTTGGCAAGCTGAGTGCTATTAGACAGGCGTACAGCGACATGCCAAAACGCGATTAAAAGCATCACAGATACTGCAGTAAAGATCTCAAATACTGCAGTACAGGTGAAATAAAAACATGAGTTCAGTTTGGACCAAATCCGTGTCGATCTCTGCAATCGCCCTGTCGGCGGCTTTAGGCCTTCCGGCGGTGGCGCAGACGTCACAGGCGCCTGCTCCCCCTCAGGCGACTGGCAATACCGCCAATCCGGGCGACTCCAGCAACTCCCCAAACTCCAGCAACTCCAGCACGTCTGCAACTGGGCAACCCCTTCCCACTAAATCGAACGAAGGCTTTTGGGGTCATTTGAACCCGTTAGCCCGCAAGAAGTGGGTAAACCGTCAGGTCAACCCGGTAAAAGACCGTTTGAACGAACTTGATCAGTTGCAAGCCAAGAATGCCAACGAGATCAAGGACGTTGATAGCCGTGCTCAGGCTGGCATCCAGAAGGCCCAATCAACAGCGGAGCAGGCAAACCAGCAGGCGACGCAAGCAAGCACGCAGGCCGGCCAAGCACAGCAGCTGGCGCAGCAAGCAAGCACGCAGACTACGCAGTTAAACACCACAGTCTCAACCCTGGATCAGTATCAACAGGTGACGGATACAGAACTTCACTTCCGTAGCTCCCAGACAACGCTCAACGACAAAGCCAAAGCGGCCTTAGACCAGATTGCTACTCAACTGGCCGGTCAAAAGGGCTACATCGTAGAGGTTCAGGGCTATACGAAGACCCGCGGACAAGCCGGAATCCAAAGATCCCAAAGCATGGCCGACGCAGTAGTGCGCTACCTGGTCGTGGATCATCAAGTGCCGGTATATCGGATTTATCGCGTCGGGATGGGCAATGCCCCAATCGACAGCACACAAGAATCGAGCGTTAGCGGAACGGTAGTTCACGTGAAGCTGATGCACAACAGCCTTGCGGCCTTGAACTCGCCAACAGACCAAAATAACGGCGGTTCACCAATTGGCGCGACGCAGCAAACACCGCAGCAGCCCTCCCCCCGGAATGCTGCGTCGCAGCCGAATCAATAGCCGCATACAAGCTCTCACACAACGAGAGAACCAAGGCAGATTGGCCCCTCACCCGAGGGGCCCTTTTTTTTCTCTTGCGAATGTTTCTAGAGAGAAGGCAAGAAGAACAGCTCTTGATTTGTCCCCTCAATTCCATTCCCACACAGACGACGAACGCGCCGGCAGGAGAGGAGAGGCGACTCTCCCCGCTATGCTGATTGTTCCACCTTCCAGACGAAACATCTGTGAGGTTAGAAGTATATCTTCACTGCGAGTTGCGTCTGACGAGCGGCGGCTGCGGAGGTTACCAGGCCGAAGTTGCCTGAGGAGAAGTTTGCGATTGGATTGAGGAACTGGGTGTGGTTGAAGACGTTGTCGCTTTCCATGCGAATTTGCAAGGAGCGGACGTTGTCGCCCGATAGCGGGAAGTTTTTAGCCACGATGAGGTTGGTGTTGTTGATTCCGGGACCGTGGTACCTGTTGCGGCTGACGTTGCCGAAGCTTCCGATCGGCTCAGGGGCGAAGCTGGTCGTCTGGAAGAAGGTAGTGTTGTTGAGACTGGCGCCAGAGGAGTTGACGTTCATCTTGCGCAAATCGCCCTTGACCAGGGGAGCAGTCTGGTTTGGAACATCCGGGCAGACGTAGAAGGTCAAAGTCGATGAGCACCAGAGGGAGTTCGACGTGGCAGAGGCGTAGATGTCAAACGGAGCGCCGGTCGCGAAGGTGGCGATCCCGGAGATCTCCCAGCCCGAGACAAGCAGGTTGTAGGGCGAGAAGGCCCTGCCGCCCCTGGATGGCACGGTATAGATGGGGGCGATGACGAACCGATGCCGCACGTCAAAGGCAGCGTTTCCGTAGTTCTGGCTCTTTACGTACTGGTTGTATCCGCGTCCGTTGGTGCCACCAAATCCGGAGCCCTCAAAGCTGGAGGCGTCGTCGAGCGCGTGGGAGAGGGTATAGCTCACCTGAAGCTGAAGCCCGTGCGTCAGCCCCTTCTCGAGCTCGAGCTGCAACGAGTTGTAATTTGACGAGCTGATGGACGAGATGAGGCCCATGCTGACGAAGTCGTTCCGGCCCTGGGCATTCGGATAGCCGTACAGGGTGTGCGTGGGATAGCGCTGGCTCTGCACATTGCGCAGTGCAGTGGTCGTAAGCGTCCCGGAGCAGGCGCGATCGGCGAGGCAAGCGTCGTGGCCGGCTTGAGTAATGGGATTTCCTTCAATGACGGCTTGGTTGTGGCGACCAAAGGCACCTACGTAGCTGGCGTGGGCGACTGCTCGTCCTGGAAACTCACGCTCGATGGTGAGCTGGACGTTCTGCGAATAGGGTGAGCGGAAGGCAGGATTGTACTGGCTCAGGCTGAACGGAGTGTACGTCGAAAAATCGGGAGCTGATCCGGCAGCTGGAGGAAGGAAGGGGAACTTGTTTGGATATGACCCGGGCGCCCCGGCCACGTTGAGGTTCTGAAACGGGTTGGCAAAGCCGGGGTTGGTTGCAATCCCGTAGTCCACCGCACCGTTCGAATTGAGGCCGAAGGGCGGATCGCTGAGGTTCTCGAGCGAACTCTCCTCTTCGGTGCGGTTGTAGTAGATGCCGAATCCGCCGCGGATTGAGAGCTTCCTCGCATCGCCTGCGGAGAGGAAGCCAAGCTCCGGAACATAGGCGAAGCCGAACCGGGGACCAAATCCGGTGTACTTCGTGGTCGCGCCGCTGGCGTTGTTGCAGCCTGGGTCGCCGGGATAGTTGAGGTTCTTGGGCGCGGTGCTGAAGACTTTGGATTGCTGACCTGGAATGAAGCAGGTGACTCCGATGCCGCGATACTGAAGATTGTGCAGCGGCGTGTCGATCTGCCAGCCGAGACCGTATGACAAAGTGAGGTTGTCCCTGGCCTTCCAGGTGTCCTGCGCATACATATAGTTCAGAAAGGCGTAGGCATCGATGCGCGCTCCGGAGCCTTGCGCGTATGTGGAGGGAATGCCGAGCAGGAAGTCGAGGCCGGCGTCTCCGGTGGTGAAGTTGTTGCCGGTAGTGGTGAACGTGTAGGAGCCGCTGTTGCGGGTGCCAAACGGGTTCGCCACGTTGTACCTGCGCCAGTCATAACCGAACTTCAGGTTGTGGTGGCCGAGGGTTTTGCTGAAGCTGTCGTTGGCCTGGTAGACCTGGTCGATTCGCGGCTGAGGGCCGTTGGTGGAAAAGCCCAGCGTGAAGAGAGGCTGGCTGCTGTTGGCGCCGATAATGGCGACTGTGGGGACGCTCGCCGCCGCGGCGATCTGCGGCGTGATGGAGAAGCCGAGGCTGGAAGGTTGAACGATGTGCTGCGGCTCGACTGTGTCGAAATTGAAGCGGGTGTAGTGGATCTCAAGATCGTTGACGGCAGTCGAGCTGATCGGTCGAACCCATCCGGCGGAGAACTGGTAAATATTGGTATTGCTTTTGTCACCGAAGCCTGGAATGGTCGCCCCGGTGAACGGCAGGGTCCTGGTCTGGTCGTTATGCTCATGGATCGCGACAAAGTAGAACTGGTTCTTCTGCGTCGGGTTGAAGTCAAAGCGGCCGAGATACTGGTTAATCTTGTTGGCTTGGATCGGGCTGTACGTATAGGCATTCGAGCCGGAGTTTGGCGCGGGAACGTACGTCTTCGCCAGGTTGACGGCGACAGAATTGAAAGCGCTTACAGGCACCTGGCCTTTGGTAGCGGCAAAGCAATTTTTGAATGTCGTCACGCCCGAGGTGCAGCCGGGGATGCTGATGGTTGCCGGAATAACGTTGTTCGTGAAGGTCGTTCCGGCGTAGTTGCCCGCAAGCTGCGCTGCAGTGAACACCCGAACGTTGCCGTAAGTGGCGCCGTTATTGCTGCCGGTTTGTGGAATCGCCTGGCGCGTGCCCTGATACCCGAAGAAGAAGAAGAACTTGTCTTTAAGAACAGGCCCGCCAATTGTTCCGCCAAAGATGTTCTGGTGGAAGGTCGGCGTGGGCAGGGTAAGGGGATTCTTTTGGAAAAAGTTGCGCGTGTTCAGGAACGTGTCGCGGTAAAACTCGAACACATCGCCGTGGAAGTGGTTGGTACCCTGCTTGATCGCGGCGCTGATGATCGCGCCGCTGTTACGGTCATACTCGGCGTTGAGTGGCCCCCTGAGGAGGTTGAACTCCTGCAGAGCGTCGATGTTCGGCTGGAAGGAGATGGTGTTCAGCGCGAGGTCGTTCGTGTCCGCGCCGTTGATGACATAGGCCGACTGCTGGGTCTGCGAGCCGTTGACCGAGAAGGCGGTGTTGAAGCGATCGCTCGAAGCCTGCACGCCAGGCAGAATGAGTTCGAGATTCGTAAAGGCCCGACCGATCAACGGCAATTCGGTGATCTGATGCGCATCCACGACGTTGCTCAACTGCATGTCCGTGGTATTTACCTGCACAGCATTGGCCTGGACCTCAACGATTTGAGTAGAACTACCAAGGGTAAGCTTGATTGGCTCGACATACTCCTGGTCAATATTGAGCACGATTCCGTTTGCCGTAAAGCGCATAAAGCCGGGAGCGGCTGCGCTGATAGAGTAGGTTCCGATTGGTAGTATTTGGAAGATGTAGTCGCCATTGGACGACGTGGTCGTAGTAGTCACCACACCGGTGTCCCTATTGGTGGCCGTGACCGTTACGTTGGGAATGATGGCACCCGAAGGATCGGTAACGGTTCCCTTGATGCGGGCGCTGACTTCTGCGGCGTATGCGCAGCTGAGAGATACGGATAGTATGGCCGCGAGAACTACTCGATGCCAGATAGAAATCTGTCTCATAGTCGGTCCCCTGCTTTATTAAGGCCTTGTTTCTGGAACTTAGCAATTTGTTGGCCAATTAGGGGTAAAACAGATCGCCTATAAGAATCAGGTGTTTAGGAGAGCCGACTCTGGATGGATTAACCTCAAAATATCGAAAACCATATTAGACGCAATCTAACTTACAAAGTTGCGGTTTTTGCCAAAATGTTTTTGTGATAATGACTGTAGCCTTGACGTCATCATCGCAACTGTCGTGATTTCCTTCATCATTCTCGCGACCGCCGCTACTCTAATTGAGGCCGACCCGACGTGGAGAAATGTGTGTTGTTTATCCGGAGGGGGAAGACCGGTCCTGCACCAGCTACGAGCGTGTATGTGCGGGATGCGGGCTGACTGCCGCCTGAATCGCGAGAAGAGTTTCGAGGAGCTGCTGCAGATATTTCAAATCGAGGGCGTTCGCTCCATCGGATTTCGCGTTTGCGGGATCGTCGTGCACCTCGAGAAAAATTCCATCGACGCCCGCTGCAACAGCGGCACGCGCAAGCACTGGAATAAATTCAGGCTGGCCACCGGAAACGCCACCCGCTGCCGAAGGAGTCTGCACAGAGTGCGTGCCGTCGAAGACCACAGGCGCGATGCGGCGCATGATGGCGAGCGAGCGCATATCCACGACCAGATTGTTGTATCCGAAGCTTGCACCACGTTCGGTAAGGAAGACACGGGGGTTGCCGGTCCCTGCAACCTTCTCGACTGCATAACGCATATCCCACGGGGCAACGAACTGGCCTTTCTTCACGTTGATCGCACGTCCCGTGTTGCCAGCTGCGAGCAAGAGGTCCGTCTGGCGGCAGAGAAAAGCGGGAATTTGAAGAATATCCACCGCCTCGGCAACTGCCTCGCAGTCCGCTGCCGCATGAACATCGGTCAGTACCGGAAGACCAGTTGACTCAGCTAACCGCCGTAAGATGGCTGTGCCCTCTTTGAGACCGGGGCCCCGGAAACTGGCGCTGGAGGTGCGGTTCGCCTTGTCATAGGAAGCTTTGAAGATGTACGGGATACCGAGGTCGCTCGCGATACGCTGAATGGCTTCGGCCATGCGGAACGCGTGCGACTCACTCTCGATCACACAGGGTCCAGCAATCAGAAATAGACTGGGAGAGCCGATGTGAACACTACCAACTTCGAAATCGTTCATGTGCCGGTTACAGTAACTTAAACTGCGAGCTTTCGCTCGTCTGAGGCCGCAACGACGTCCTCTTTTTGCTCCCGAAGGCGGTTGTCGTAGGAAGCGGAGACAAACGCGCGGAAGAGGGGATGCGGTTCCAGCGGCTTGGATTTGAACTCAGGGTGGAACTGGCAGCCCAGGAAGAAGGGATGCCCGGGAATCTCGACAATCTCCACGTAAGTTCCATCAGGAGTGGTGCCTGTGATGCTCAGCCCCGCGCCTGTGAGAAGAGCTTCATATTCCCGGTTGAACTCGTAACGGTGGCGGTGGCGTTCGCTGACATCGGTCGAACCGTAGGCTTCAGCGGCGATCGAGCCGGGTTGGAGCACGCAGGGCCACGCCCCCAGACGCATCGTTCCCCCCATCTCCTCGACACCGGTTAGCTCCCGGAGTTTGTAGATCACACGATGTGGAGTAGCGGGATCGAATTCGCTCGAGTTAGCGCTGGTGAGACCACAAACATTGCGAGCAAATTCAATACAAGCAGTCTGCATCCCGAGGCAGATGCCGAGGTACGGTACCTGGTTCTCGCGTGCGTAACGAATCGCGTTGAGCATACCTTCGATTCCCCGCTTCCCGAAACCTCCGGGCACCAGGATGCCATCAAAACCTCGCAACTGCTCTTGGTACCCTCGGCTGCCTCTACCCTGGCCCTCTAGCCCCTCGGCCTCAATCCAGGTAACGCGCAATTTAAGGTTGCGAGCCAACGCACCGTGTACGAGCGCTTCTTTCAGAGACTTGTAACTGTCTTCGTACTCGACATACTTGCCGACGATCGCGATCGAGACCTCATCCTGAGGGTTGTAGCAGCGCTCGACCAGTTTTTCCCAACGCGTTAAATCCGGTTCTTTGGCTTCGGTGTGCAGGTACTTGAGTGCCAGCGCATCAACGCCCTCTTTGGCAAAGGTTAAGGGCACTTCATAGATCGATTCGACATCCTTCGCGGCGATGACCGCCCGCTCCTCGAGATTGCAGAAAAGCGCGATTTTGCTCTTGATCTCGCGAGAGAGGAACCGGTCTGTACGGCAAAGCAGGATATCGGGCTGGATTCCAATCGAGAGCAACTCTTTGACCGAATGCTGCGTGGGCTTGGTCTTGAGCTCCTGTGCAGCGCCGATCCAGGGAACAAGCGTGACGTGGACAAAAACCGTGTTTTCGCGGCCCATCTCCTGACGCATCTGCCGGATCGCCTCGAGAAATGGCAAGGACTCGATGTCGCCTACGGTTCCGCCGATTTCGACTACCGTTATGTCTGCATCGGTCGCCACCTTGCGCATGGCGTTCTTAATCTCGTTCGTCACGTGGGGAATCACTTGCACAGTCTTGCCCAGGTAGTCGCCACGGCGTTCCTTGGCGATGATCTGCTCGTAGATGCGGCCCGTAGTCAAGTTGTTATCCCGGGTGAGCCGGGCGTGAGTGAACCGCTCATAGTGACCCAGATCCAGGTCCGTTTCAGCCCCGTCGTCCGTGACGAAGACCTCTCCATGCTGGAAAGGCGACATAGTTCCTGGATCCACATTAAGGTATGGATCGAATTTCATCAGGTTGACGCGGAGCCCCCGGCTCTCCAGGAGGCACCCAATGGAGGCTGCGGCAAGTCCTTTGCCTAGACTGGATACCACACCACCGGTCACAAAGATGTACTTTGCTGACATGGCTGCTTCCCCTTTTTGTTATGTATGGGATTGGCGCACCGGGTAGGCACAAATTAGTATCGCAGGAAGTAAAAACGAAGGGAAGAGAAGAAATAGGCCACTGCCGGTGAAACTGTAAGAAGATGTGGACATGTAGACTCTTGGATACGAGAAGACCCCGAGTCCAACATGCCGGCAGCCGCAGCAACAAGCGCGATCTTACTTCGTCGAACGCATCGAACTTTTGGTTCTGCGGATACGATGAATCGACCGAGCGGTTCCTGCCCATGAAAGTACCGCTAAGATCCCTCTGGGGAGCTTCTATGTTGAAGATTCGACCTCTGCTGGTTCTTGTATTGGGTTTGTTCTTAAGCAGTCTGTTGTATCTCTCTCCCGGACAGGCCCAGAGTCCCAATAAACGCCTAGTCCTCAAGGACGGTTCTTACCAGATCGTAAAGCAGTACACAACGGTAGGCGACCGGGTGCGCTACCTCAGCGCCGAGCGAGGGCAATGGGAGGAATTACCGTCTGCTCTGGTGGACTGGCCGGCGACCGAGAAATGGGCAAAGGACCACGTTCCGGGCGCAAAACCGTCTCCGCCCCCTCCGGGTTCTGAGGCTGCCGAAATCGACAAGGAGGAGCAGCAGGCGCGGGCCGAAGAACTGGCGCGCACGCCGGAGGTTGTTCCTAAGCTGCGCCTGCCCGATGAAGACGGCGTTTGGGCTCTCGATACTTTTCGCGATCAACCCGAACTCATCGCCCTAGAGCAGAACAGCGGCGAAGTCAACCAGCAGACCGGGCATAACATTTTGCGAAGTACGATCAATCCCCTTGGAGGCGTGAAGCAAACCATCGAACTCCCTGGGGTCACTTCAAAAATAAGGCTCCACATCAACGATCCGGTGCTTTACGTAAGTCTTACAGCCGACGACAACGGTTTGGCCGATCCTGGAGCGGTGACCGTCGACACACAGGGGGTTAGCCCGGCGAAAGACAAAGCTAAGGCCAAGGATGCATACAGTTCGCCGAAGAGCCAATATGCAATCGTTCGCTTGCACTCCAACTTAAAGCACAACTACCGGATGGTGAGCTCGGTCAAAGTCAGCATGATGGGGAGCGTTTCGCAAACGGAGGACATCATCCCTACCACGGCTGAGGTCTTGCCCGGAAAGCGTTGGATGAAGCTCACGCCGCGTTCTCCGCTCACGATCGGAGACTATGCTCTGATGGAGATCCTCTCCCCGGGAGAAGTGAATGCAGCGGTTTGGGATTTCCGGATTGACCCGCAAGCGCCGGACAACAAGAACGCAATCGTCCCCCTCCAGCGTTCGTCGCGGTGACGTATTGGGCGCGACCTGAAGGATAAGCGGGCTCAATAGCGATCCGCGCCCGGCATGCCCGCACCCTTGTGGTGAAGACCGCACTGGGTACGATCCCAGTGCCTCATAGCGCTCCTCAAAGAGAACCTGAGCCTCGCACCCCTCACTCGTTAGGGATGGACGTAAGGGAAGCTGCGGCAAAAAGCCCAAACGCTTTGTGGTATGATGGAGTTACGCTCAATTGTTTGGTTGTGAGCCATTCTCGCCTCATCAGCAAGACTGTCCGCACTGGACCCATGCTTAACGCTTACAGCGTGAGACGTACGGGTCAGAAATACCTCCCAAGCCCTTCAGCGTGACTGCTGCGCATTGCGTGGCAAACCCAGGAAGCATGTGCTTCCCTGACATTTATCGGAAGAGATGCCGCGAAATGGCCTTTGGTCCTCGCGAGTCTTCTGGTCGGATGAGATCGCGACAGAGACCACAAGGTGTGGCGCGATGTGCAATGTCAGATGATGGCCTGAGAGCCGCGGCCGGCCTGGATTCTTCGTGCCGGTAGATTGGGTCCCGGAACGTCCCCGAAAGGGGGTTCAAGGGCTTCAGGCGCTGCTCCCGTACGGGTCCTGCTTGTGTCATTTCTCCTCGTGGCGGACGAAGCCGCCCGAGTCGAGCATACCTGCTCTCATTCCGCTAAGAACGGATGGGGCTAAGGAACATTTCTTGAACGAATTTTCAGCACTACCAATATCGGCGGCGCTCAAGCAGCGACTTGCCCAAGCCAATTTCATTACCCCGACTCCAGTTCAGGCTGGAGCCATACCGCCCGCACTCGAAGGCCGGGACGTGCTGGCTACGGCGCAGACCGGCACGGGAAAAACATTGAGCTTTCTCATTCCGATTATCGAACGGCTCAGCAAAATCGAGCAGAAGACCTCGAACGCTCTCATCCTGCTCCCTACGCGAGAGCTTGCGATGCAGGTAGAACAGGCCTGCGCGCAATTGACCAATCTTTCCACTGCGCTCCTAGTGGGCGGGATGGCCGAAGAACCACAGCTGAAGAGTATTCGCCGCGGTGCCCGTATCCTCGTTGCCACGCCAGGCCGGCTCGAAGATTTCCTCGGCCGCAAACTGGTCAAGCTCCATCAGATTGAGATTCTGGTCCTCGACGAAGTCGATCGCATGCTCGACATGGGTTTCCAGCCCGCGATTCGACGGATTGCAGCCGCTCTTCCTACAGCACGGCAGACACTTTGCTATTCCGCCACACTCGAAGGAGCGGTCCGGCAGGTGGTCACTACTTATCTCAAAAATCCTGCTCGAGTGGAGATCGGGTCGGTTTTGAAGCCGGCGGAAAACGTTAAATTGCAAACCTTCGAGGTGACCTCAGAGAACAAAATGCCGCTTCTCGAACATCTCCTCCGCTCGGAGGAGGGCAGCTTCTTAGTGTTTGTGCGGACCAAGCACGGTGCCGATCGGGTTGCCAAAAAACTCGCCCACTCGGGCTGGAAGGCAACGAGCATCCATGGAGATCGCAGCCAATCGCAGCGCAATTCGGCTCTGCGCGGCTTCGCACAGGGCAGCCACCGTGTGCTAGTCGCCACTGACGTAGCCTCCCGCGGTATCGATGTCGATCATGTGGCTCACGTTGTGAACTACGATCTGCCCAAGGTTGCCGAGGACTTCGTGCATCGGGTGGGCCGTACCGGACGCGCTTCGCGCAGCGGAGTCGCATCCACCTTCGCAGCTCCGGAGGAGAAAAACGACCTGCGCAAGATCGAGCGTGCTCTTCGCATCTCGATGCAGCGCTTCCGGGTGCGGGGACTCGCCACAGCCTGATCTCACAGTTCCGTAATCCCTGTTTCAATGAGAAAGCCCGGGTCACACCCGGGCTTTTCCGTCCGCTTGGCTATCTTCAACTCACTTCTTGGTGGGTGCGGCCTTTGGCTGCGACGCAATGATCTTGTCGCGAATTTTGTCATATGTAGCAGCCGGAACAACACCCTTCGTCTTCAGGTCGGTCTTCGTCTTGTACGGCCGGCCGGCGATGATCTTGGCGGAGTAGGCGTCGCCGATTCCCGGTAATGTGCTCAGTTCCTGCTTGGTCGCCGTGTTGATGTCGATCAAGTGGGTTTGCATTGGGGCTGGTCCGGCCTGAGCCATCATCATTTCCAGTGCAGCCGGTCTTGTGGCCGGTTTCGCCAGAGCCATACCGCCGATCAGGCCGAATGCCAGCACTGTCGCGAGGCCCTTCCTTACTGCTCCAAATGTTGCCGTCATACTTCTCTCCTCGTTCACGAAATCCTAAAGCGACTGGATGGTACATGAAGTGGCGGCTCAGGTTGAAGAAAATTCACGTGATCAGCTTGGTTGCGATCGAGCCTCAAAGAATGTCTTTCGTTCAACCAGACCAGCAGCCGAGCCGTGCCCCACAGTGGCTGACCAATGACCTCGCGGTTTCGCCTGGCCGAGCGATACAATTCTCGAGCACATGAGCTTTACACCCAGCACGATCGCAGCCTTGATCATTGCAGCGAGCTTCGCCGCGGGCCTCAATGTTTACGCCACAGTTTTGACGCTGGGTTTGCTGAGCCGCGCGCACTGGGTGGTGCTGCCGTCCGGTCTTGAGATACTTGGACAGTGGTGGGTGATCGCGGTCAGCGGGGCACTCTTCGCGGCAGAGTTCGTTGCCGACAAAATCCCCGGGCTCGATTTGATTTGGAACGCGCTACATACGTTCGTGCGAATTCCCATTGCGGGACTCCTCGCGTACGGAGCATCGAGCCATCTTCCGCCCCAGATGCAGCTCTTGGCTACGCTAGCGGGGGCAGGGATCGCATTCGTCGCTCATGGATCGAAGACGGCTGCTCGAGCCGTGATCACGCCCAGCCCGGAGCCTGTTTCCAACATCGTTTTCAGCACAACCGAAGACGCAGCGGCGGTGGGAATCAGCTGGCTTGCAACCAGGCATCCTTGGGTCGCCGCCAGTATTGCCATCGTCCTCACATTGGTCGCGATTTTTGCCATTCGTTGGCTAGTCAAGGGGATAAGACGGCTGCTAAACCGTCTGTCTGGTAGGTTTGGTGTAGCTGCGGCGAACTAGGAAAGGCTGTGCAAACTCAGTTCGCCTGATAACGATGTTCGCCCTGCGCCGGAGTGGTCTCGGAGAATTGCGGGTTAACCACATCGGTCTCCCCTTCCGATAACACGCGGATTCTCTCCGCAACGTCTGCCAGCCGCGCAGCTGCCATGAGCCGCTCTACAGGTTCGCCGACCGGCTCGCGGGAGAGCCGGAAGGTGCCGTAATGCATTGGGATCATCCGCTCTGCGTGCAGATCGAGAAAACCTTGCAGGGCGTCTTCCGGCGAAGTGTGAACGGTACGGTAATTCTCCGGACTGTAGGCGCCGATAGGAAGCAAAGCAACCTCGGGTTTAAGCCGTTTGCCGATTTTTGCAAATCCATCGAAGTAGGCTGTATCGCCGGAATGATACACGGAGTGGCCGCCGCCCCGGACTACATAGCCGCCAAAACCGCGATGCGTGTCCTTGAAAAACCGCGCTCCCCAATGCTTAGAGGGAGTCATGGTCACCTCCAGGCCGGAGAGGTGCTTTGCTTGCCACCACTCGAACGTGGACACACGCGAGAAGCCAAGATCCGCCACCAGATCATCCACTCCCCACGGCACCACGGCGATGGGAGCTCTGCCGGTCAATCGGAGTGTATGGGCGACGACACGCCGTAATGACGGACGGTTGAGGTGGTCCATGTGAGCGTGCGAGAGCAGGACCAAGTCGATCGGGGGCAGATACGAGATTCTGACTCCAGGGCGCCGCATCCTGCGCAACGCGATCAGGCGTGTGGCAAATACCGGATCAATGAGCACATTGCGACCAGCAATCTGAATGAAGAAAGACGAGTGTCCGATGAAGGTGATTCCCAACTCTCCAGGCAGGGTCAGAATTGGGTGCCTGGGCTCGCCAGACATGGAGCAAAACGCCGACTCCCCGACGATCGTACTCAGGGATTGCATCTTGTCGAACACCGCACTCTTGCGGCCAGCCAAAGTCTTCATCGTCTTCTCTGTAGTAGACGCGGCAAACCGCGCGTCCGATTCTCCATCTGTTCAATATCCCCCAACAACCCTATTCTCCAGCGGTTCTCCCTTGGCGTACCGCTTGGCCTGTTCGCTCGCGAACTTCAAGCCTCGCCCTATGAACTTCTCTGTTGATCCGGCCACATGTGGGGTTATCAGCAAGTTAGGCGCTCTCCACAAGGGGTGTCCCACTGGGAGCGGCTCAGGATCTGTTACGTCGAGTGCCGCACGGATCCTGCCCTCCACGAGAGCTTTGACCAACTCATCGGTATTTACGACAGGGCCGCGTCCTGCATTCACCAGCAGGGCTCCCTGCTTCAGCTTTCCAATCCGCTGAGCGTCCATGAGATGCCTTGTTTCTGAGGTCAGAGGAGTAATCAGTATTAAGATGTCGGCTTGGGGCAAAAGGTCATCAAGCTGTTCGACTGTGTGGACGCCCGGACGCGCGCTCCGCGCTACCCGAAGGAACTTGCTTCCGAAGGGCGTCAAGCGGGCTTCAATCGCCTGTCCGATGGATCCATAGCCAACTATGAGGACGGTCTTGCCGGCAACTTCATCGACGAATCTTGCCGACGGGTGGACGTTGGGTCGCTTGTGTATCGCGATGTGAAGGTCTTGAACCGCGAGGCGGCCCTGCCAATCCTCTTTCGCCTGGAATTCCACGTAGACAGGAAGATATTTCTGCATTGCCAGAATAGCCGCGACTGTCCATTCCGCAGTTGGAATATCATGAATTCCGCGGGCATCGCAAAGGACCACTCCCGGAGGAATCAACGGGAGAATCGTGTCCACGCCAGCCCAAAGGCACTGAATCACCTTAAGGCCGCGCAAGTATGGCAAATGGCGTTTGAACGTATCAAGCTTGAATGGAGCGATTAAAAACTCTATATCGATTGGGTGGTCGAGATCCGTAGGGAGCCAAACCAGTTCCACCGCCTTCGTGAAATCATTGAAGAGTTCCCGATCTAGCGACCCGTCGACCCCGACTCGAACCATCCTCACCTCGCTGATCCAGTATCACTCACCGCAAGCCATCAGAGACTCACGGGCGCGCACTTCGAAGAGGAAGTTTGACTTCTTAAAGATGGAAGATAGCCGATCCTGGCATTTTGCAGGATAACGTCCGCGTGCTCGGACTCTCACCGGGGGAGCGGGGGATAGTGAAGCATCGGGGAGGTAGGCGACTGCGGGTACGACAGATCTCTGCGAAGCAGCGAGCTACGATAGACGATCGTCAACTTCTCCCTCTCGATGATTTTGCGCGCTTGTCCCCGGGCGTGATTGGCCCAGGGGCCGATGGGGTCAAGCTTGATATAGCTGTTCCAGTGACGGAGCGCCCTACGATGTTCGCCTCGGCGTTCGAAGGCGAGTGCCAAGTTGTAATGGGCATCGGCGTAGTAGGGAACGAGACGGATCGCCTGACGGTAAGCTTCGATGGCCTCCGGTAGGCGCTGGAGTTCATCGAGGACGTTTCCGAGATCAAAGTAGGCGAGCGCATAATTTGGATCAGAGACAGTTGCACGGCGATAGAGCCGCTCTGCCTGTAGGAATTTTCGCTGGTTGTAGAAAATGGTCCCCAGATTGATGCAGGCAGGGGCATGCGCCTCGTTCAGGGCAAGAATATCTTCGTAGAGAGTGATCGCATCGTTCGTCTTGGCCTGCTCTTCTTTTTGAACAGCTTCGAGAAAAAGATTCGCGATACGGGCGTCGCGCGCGGCCTGGGCGGCTGGCGTATCACCGACCCTGGCAAGCTGGCCCGGTTGCGGTGAATCGAAATCGAAAACAAACTGACGTGCGATCGGATCAACCATGGTGCCACTCATGCGGAAAGCCAGGCGGGACCCGGTACGGACAGCACTGGCCTCAAGCAGCGGGTTGACGACGCCCGAAACAGTACGCATCGCGTGGACAGACGCTTGAATCCTGGCTGCGGACAGACGCGTGGCGCAAAGCGCCCGGAGCTTACGGAGTTGGACCAGATCTTGGAAGGAGTAGCTGTCGCCCTGAGGAATCAAGCCGACGCGTTCCCATGCGGCGAGCTGATTGGCATGGATACGAAGGATACGAAGAACGTCCTGGCGGCTATATCGGATCACAACTGTTGTGTGCTCGTTCGCGCCCGTCACGTTTCGACCTCAACTTCTGTGCCGATTATGCGGAGGGGAGCGGATGATCGCAAGGGGCACAACAAAAAAGTAGTGGATAAGGAGGTACCAAACTGGTGCATTTTGGCGATGTGTCGCGTTACGGAACGATAGAAGCAGAAAAACGCAGGCGTGGAGCCGACGATCGGACTTGAACCGATGACCTGCTGATTACGAATCAGCTGCTCTACCAACTGAGCTACGTCGGCCTTGGAAATGATTTTACTGCATTCCACGGACGAAGCCAGTGGACCGCGTTCCGCCGCCGGAGCCTCAGCAAAGCACATCGCAGACTCGCGTGAGGGATCTGATGACTTGCTCGAACCGGCAGCAAACGACACCGAGCAAAACACCGCAGGAGAGCAAATGCCATAAACTTTATGTCAATGGGCTCATCGAGCGGTCAGGCACGGAGCGTTATTACCATCGCCGACGATCTTACCGGCGCCTGCGATGCGGCAGTCTATTTCGCTGACGCTGGCCTGGCGACTTTCGTGAGCCTCCATTTTGACGACGAGGCACCTGCGAATTGGGAATCATGGGCGATCAATACCGATACGCGATGCTCTCCGCCTAAACAGGCGGCCGAGCGCGTTACCTGCGCCATCCAGGCCGCCGCACGCCTCCGTCCAGGCAAGATTGTCAAGAAGATCGATTCCATGATGCGCGGAAATGTCGCAGCTGAGATAGCCGCCGCCAGCACGCTACTCGACCCAAGGCTCATCGTGTTAACTCCAGCTTTTCCGGCGTTGGGCCGAACAGTGCGCGACGGCAGACTCTCGATTCACGGAGGCGAACCGCTGTCGATTGCCAATCTCCTTCCCGGATTGCGCTGCGCCGCGGTGGAGTTGGCAGCGTTTGAGGAACTTGTGGAGCATTTTGCGGAAACAGACACGGGTTCGATTGATGTTTTGATCCCCGATACATCTACGGACTCCGATTTGCAGCGCCTCGTCGAAGCTGCGTGGGAACTAGAGGGACTGCTTTGGGTCGGTTCGGGTGGACTTACCCGAGCCATTGCCTCGACAATCAAGCGTTCCGCAAGACGCTGCTCTAGAATCGTGAGCACGCAAAAGCCCGTGTTGTTTTGCGTCGGCTCAAATCATGACGCCAGTCTCGCTCAGTTGCAGCACCTGGAAAAAAACGACCATGCCGTCTTCGCGCGTGCAGGGATCGAAGGTTACGAGAGAATCAATCGAGCGCTGCGCGAGGAACGAAACGCTGTCCTGCTCATCGAACGAAGTCAATTCAATCCCCAGGGTATGCGGCAGCTTGCGGAGTCGATCGAACTGAGTCTGTGCGGCGCGCTGGTCTTGACTGGAGGGGATACAGCGCTCCATATATTGGACGCGCTGGGCGCATGCGGGATCCGTTCTTACGCTGAAATCCTTCCGGGAATTCCGCAAGGTGTGATCCTGGGGGGAGTAGCGGATCGTCTTCTCCTAGCCACGAAGTCCGGCGCCTTCGGAGGCCCGGATGCGCTCTCGCGTTGCGTTGAGGTACTGAGAGTCCCGCCGGCAAACCTCGAGTTATCAACCAAGAAAGCCACTCGATGAAACCAACAATAGCTGTCACCATCGGAGACCCCGCCGGCATAGGACCGGAGGTGGTGCTCAAGGCACTCGTGGAACCGCTGCTCCGAACTCTGGCGAAGTGGAAAGTAGTAGGCGACCGGAGCGCGCTCGCCGCCGCAGCTTCAGAGTTTGGTTTGTCCGCCGACGTAATGAGTAGCTTCGAAATGATCGATCCAGGTCTGCTAGGTTCCGCGCCGATCGCCGCTGGCGCCCTGCGCGCTGAATATGGCCGGGCTGCAATGAACTACGTACGGATTGCGACGGAGATGTGTCTCGCCAAGGAAGCCGATGCGATGGTCACCGCGCCGCTGAATAAAGAAGCGGTTACCCTTTCCGGTGAACACTTCTCCGGGCATACCGAGTACATCGCCGAACTCTGTGGGGTGAAAGAATCCCGCATGCTTCTCTCGAATGAACGGCTTTCCGTAATCCATGTCACCACTCATGTTCCGCTGCGCAAGGCTGTCGATCTGAAGCAGGAACGAATCGTGAGGACGATCGAGTTGGGCTTCGAGGCGATGCAGTTAATGGGCAAGCGGCAGCCGCGGATTGCGGTCTGCGGGCTCAATCCGCATGCTGGAGAACACGGCCTGTTCGGAACCGAAGATGCCGACGTTATTCAACCCGCGATCGAGGAGTCTAGGGTGCGAGGCATCTCCTGTGAAGGTCCTATCGCCCCCGATACGGTCTTCCTCAAGGGCGCTCGCGGCGCATACGACCTGATTGTGGCGATGTACCACGATCAGGGTCACATCCCGATGAAGTTGATCAACTTCGAAGAAACTGTGAACATTTCGCTGGGCATCCCAATCATCCGCACCTCGGTTGATCATGGCACAGCGTTTGATATCGCAGGAAAGAACATCGCGGATGCTCGCAATATGGTTGCGGCCATGAAGGCGGCAGTGGCGATGGCGAACGGCCGGCTTGCCCGCAAGCTTGAGGCTACTCAGGCCATCCGATAGACCCCAGCAGGATCCAAACAGGCCCCGGAGAAAAGGGCGAGCTTTATCTGTTATTCATTTTTTAATGCGCGCGGATTCGGTGGACGATGACGAAGGACAGGCGAACTCCTGCTCCGCTGTTCCGCTCTCTGCCGGCTCGGAACTCCGACCCGGGCGAAGTCTCGTCGTTCTAGAGATGAAGGCTAAATCTTGGAGAATGAGTGCTTTTTGCCGCGAATGAGGACGGAAAAGGCCACCCGGCAACAGGGTGGCCTCTTCACTAGGGAGAATAGTTCCAACGGAGGCAAAGCCATCAGAACTTTCTGGCGAAATACTATGGTTGGCTCCAGAGGGTGTCAAGGCAAAATACCTTTGCTTATAAGTTGCTCAAAATAGGAAGCTTACAGCAAGATTCATTTGCCCCGAATTGCGTCGTTTGTTCGCTCAGGCCGGTCCGGAAAAAGCAAGCAATTCTTTATTTTTGAGAGAGTTACGCAGATAGGTGCACCAGCATAGGGTCACACACACGGATACTGTTGTGTGTTGCGGCACGTCTTGGTCCGGAGAGCTCGGACCGTGCCCCTGCAAAGTCAGTTATTCGCCCAGCTTGAGCCGGATGATCTCCGTCTCGTCGAGAGCCGAGGCGGGTTTTCCTCTGAGCGTGCGAAGCAATGCGCGTCCACCTCCAAAGAAAATGCCGAGAAGAATTGCAGTCCCACCTACGATTGCAATCAACGCGAAGATCCCGAGCAGGAGCCGCGCCACTTTGGACGCTTCGCCGATGTAGCCCTGCGGATTATTCCATACGACGTCCGCCTGGTAATTGACCTGATTGATGAGCCTATGAGCCGCCGCTGCGGGGAATGAGCCACTTGTGATGGCGACGATAGGACCGGTACGACGGGTGATCAAAGTATCCGGATGGCTATCGGCCAAAGCCTGGGGCCATGCTGCCTGAGCAGTATTGCCCGCCTTAAGAAAGGTGTCGATGGCACGCAGTCGCGCAGCCGCTAATTGGGGTGTGGGATATTCGAGAAGCGTGAGATAGCCGCTCCCATCACGCGTCGAATAGGTCGCTGTGATCGCCTCAGCGCTGCCCGCACCAAAATCTACCAGCGCAGGAGGAAGCACGCCGCCGGCTCGGCTGTAGGAATCCGGACCAAGAGCGTAGCGCGTCAAGCCCGCCTCAAGGTCCTGGTGCGGCAGATAACCCGGAAGGGATGGCGGAATATTTGCGCTGCCCGAGGGCTGTGGCAGATCCGCCGCCAACTCGCGAAGCTGGGCGGTAGACATCGCGGTCAGATGGTCGAAGGTCGCATCCACCAAAGTGTTGCCGACCCAAAAGAGCGCGTGACTTCCGTCCCAAGCCGCAGTGCGGCCGATTTCCTCTGTGAGACTTCCTGCGCGGCGGAAAAATGTAAAGGCGCAATATGCACCGCTGGCATCCTGAAAGCGAATCGCGCGGATTGCCAGCTTGCTGTCTTGATTTGCATAGTTTGCTGATTCAAATAGCCGGAAGCCGCATTCGGAAAGGACGTTCGTGTTCGCCGGATCTGCGACCTGCGGCTGATCACTCTGGTGGGCGGCCCCGCTCATCTCCCACCCGGCGAAGTCAGTTGGCAGGAAAGCAGATTGAGCCGTTGCCTTTGGCGCAGGCGTGGGCTTTGCTCTGGCTGATGCTGCTACGAACGAGAGGGCCAGTAGTAAACCGCCGATCGAACACTTGCGGATGTAGCCCAAGGCGCGCCTCATACACATCTCCTACGAGACTACCACCGCAGCTTAGGCCTGATACCGGTCCATGCGGGCACGTTTCGTAAGAAATCGGTTCCGGGAAAACCCACTCCCGCGGCTATCGTCCCAGTCTCATTAGACGAGCTGTCTACGGTTGCGTTAGAGGGCTGCGCACGCCGCAACTCAGATCCAATCCTGTCCGCTGGGGCCTCGTCGTTTGGGGCTCCAACTAGCTCAGCGAAGCTAGCCCAGCAACCATCGATGGGTGCCCCGTTCTTGGCGCGGCAGTTTGCGCCAAGGGCGGGAGACCACGACTGTCCATCCCTAAGCCAGTTTACTTGTCTTTCCATTTGGGGGTGTCCATTTCGATCGGATCTCTACTTTGCCAACGAGACCCGTTGCATAGTGACGGAAGCTCGACCAGGGCCAGTCTTCTGGCTTTTGAACTAAGCCGCGCTGGACGGGGTTACGGTGCATGTATCTTAACTTTTCTACTCGTTTTTCTTCGGTGAACACATTGAAGTCGTAGTAACGAGCCTGCCAGAATGCCTCCATATTCTGTGATTTGAGTCGCCGGGCGGTCGTCTGCTTTAAGACTTGCAGGG
>DASYBJ010000476.1:0-11248 GCA_036500845.1 Acidobacteriaceae bacterium | reverse complement strand
GGCTTCAGAGATGCCAAATAGCCAGTGATTGCGACGATATCGTCGTTGGTCAGGCCGGATACAACGCCTTTCATCGGCAGGGCCGACGGACCGTTCCGCGCTCCAGTCTGAATATCAATGATCTGCCGGGTCATCTGGCTGGGCGAGCGGCCGGCAAGGGAAGGAACATTGCCGAATCCCTTCAGGTCCGCGCCATGGCACATTGTGCATGGCATCGTTTTCTCATGATCGCCGGTCATGACCAGCGCCTCCCCCCGTTTCAGGCTGCCCGTCGGCACGTACGCGATAAACCCGGAGGAAGGATCGCGCAGCTCTGTCCTCTCTAGGTTCTCCGGCACTTCGATCACCCGCTCGCCGATTGGCTCGGTCCCCCCACCATCGGCCAGCACCAACATCCCTCCTGCAATTCTCGTCTTCGGCACGTTTTCGACTTCTACGACTCGGATCCACGGCGTCAACTTAAGCCCGGAAAAGTAACCGGCCACTGACTTGACCTCGTCGGGGGTGGTCGCTTGCGCAATCGCAACCATGTGCGCCACTGAGATCATTCTTGGTTCAGAGCTTTTTCGTTGCCCACTCTTGAAGGCGGCCATCTGCTCTTCGATATAGCCCAACGGAAGACCAGCGAGGCTTGCGTTCTCCGGCCGCCCTTGTCCGTTCGGCAGGTGACAGTAGCCGCACGCGTACATGACCGGCTTCCGCCCGTGGGCAACGATCTCCGGCATCGGCGGATGTTCATTCGGAAACCAATCGGGAACCGAAAAGAGATTGTGAGTCTGCGGCGTTGTGTAGGTTACAGTGCTGCCGGGTACGTGCCGGACCCTGGTGTCGTCGGCCGGGGGATGAGTATAGGCCGGCCCCGACGCTTGCACCGGATAGGCCCAGATCGGCAACTCCCGTGATGACGTCTGGTGGTCCGGGTCCTGCGCCAAGGTCGAAGCAGTGATTAGGAAAATGACGGCGAACGCGCCCCACAGACCTTTCATCGTGCAAATTTCTCCTAAGAGCATGCAGCTCCACTCCATCCGAGAATAGCAGTTAGGTCCCTGCTTTTCCGTGGACAAACTAGGAAATGCGCGCGCGAGTTTTGTATTTGCAAATGTACGAACCCCACGAAAGGCGGTGCCCGATTCTTCAAGCTGCGCTTTTCAGCCCGCAGTGGGGAGACTATGAAAGCGCGCACCGAGGTCCTGGTCTTGCCGGCCCGCTTTCGTTTGACACAGAATGGAGCACCCTGAAGGGTATGCCCATTCTCCCGTGAATCGATCGGAAGGGTGAAACGCTTCTTAATTCACGAAACGTTTCTTAATTCATGATCCTCACATCTTCGTTCGGGGCAAAGCGCGTTAGGCTCGGGCCATGCGTGATTTGTTACCGTTGTTTGGGCTTGCTATGACGGTCTTTACCGCTAACCTCGCCGAAACCGTACATGCTGAGACTATTCTGGTCCACGGCCATCGCGGTTCCCGTGCCACCCGGCCGGAGAACACACTGCCCGCGTTCGAATATGCCATCCAGCATGGAGTGGATGCTCTCGAGTTAGATCTCGCAGTCACGAAAGATAATGTGCTGGTCGTCTCACACTTCCCGTACATTACGCCGGATCATCCTGGAGAACGCGTGTGTACCGGCCCTGCCGTCCCTGCGCGCACAGCGATTTACACTCTGACACTGGCTCAACTGCAACAGTACGATTGCGGTTCGAATACCCTTGCCGCATTTCCTAAGCAAGTTGCGGTTTCGGGGACTAAGATCCCGACCTTTGAGCAGGTACTCGACCTGGCGCCACAAGGGAGCTTCGATTTCAATGTCGAAACGAAGATCTTCCCGAACCATCCCGAGCTCACGCCTTCGCCGGAGGAATTCGTGCGCATGATTGATCAGGCTGTGAAGCGGCATCACCTGCAGTCGAGGGTCATTCTGCAGAGCTTCGATTTCCGCACGTTGCGCGCGATGAAGCAGATCGATCCCTCCATCCGGCGCTCCGCTCTCTTTGGTAATCCCAAGTACGATTCCTTGATGGGCATTAGCGACCCGGACAAGGACTTCGTATCTCTGGGTCGGAAATCCGAGGCAACGATTCTCAGCCCCGATTTTGAATTGGTGACGCCGCAGAATGTCGCAGCGTCGCATGAGGCAGGATTGCAGGTTATTCCGTATACCGTTGACAAGCCTGAGGATTGGCAGAAGATGGTGGACGCGAAGGTGGACGCAATCATCACCGACGATCCCGAGGCTTTGCTCGCTTGGTTGCGAGCGCGTTCGCTCCATCCCTAGCCTACATATCTGTATTTGGAAAGCATGAAGCGCCACCAAAAAGGGTGGCCCATTTGTGCCTTGTCTTTGAGCAAAAGTGGGAAACCACGGTCGCGTGCATCGGGATCAGGGGATTACTCATGGTTGCAGGAAGAAACAGCGGCAATGCTTGTGCGCCCTGGCATCTCCGCAAGGGTATCGAATTCCTGGTGTCTTTGCTCTAAATCGTCGTGAGAAATGTAGGCCGGATGCTCAAAGAGATTTGGAAGCGCAGCGCAGCAGCTCCAGCGGAAGAAAAGCTCAGTAGCTCTTTGCCATGTAGATGAAGCGTAAGAGAAAGAGTGCCGCGAGAACGTAGAGCATCCAATCCTGCCTTCGAACCTGGCCGCGCACCAGGCGCAACAAGGCGAACGAGGTAATGCCGAACGCCAACCCGTTTGCGATCGAGAATGTCAGCGGAATCGTGATCAGCGTGAGAAATGCGGGCACTGACACCATTGGATCCGCCCACTCAATCTCGCTAACTGCGGATATCATCAGCGCGCCCACCAGAATGAGCGCCGGCGCCGTCGCAGCCGCTGGGATCATCGCGACCAGGGGCGCAACGAAAAGGGCGACCAGAAACAAAAGCCCAGTCACGATAGAGGCGATGCCGGTCCTGCCGCCTACAGCGACGCCCGCGGCGCTTTCAATATAGGTAACGACAGTGCTGGTTCCAGCCAGGGAACCAAGTACTGTGGCTGTCGCATCCGCAAAGAGGATCCGATTCAGGCGGGGGATCTCGCCGCTCGGAGCGACAAGCCCGGTCTTCTCTGTTACTGCGACGAGAGTGCCGACATTGTCAAAGAGATCGACGAACAGGAAAACGAAGATGACCTCGATCAGTCCGGCGCCGAAGCTTCCTTTCAGGTGCAAGGCGGCGCGAATGTCCAGGTGGAATGCTGTTGCGGTCAGATCGGCGAGCCGATACTGGGCGGGATGCCAATGGACCAGCCCAAATGCGAACCCGGCGACAGTGGTGGCTACAATGCCCCAAAGCATCGCAGTTCGTACACCCCAAACCTGCAGCCCCGCAATGATGAGCATTCCAAGAATGGCAAGGGCAGTTTGCGGCGACCGGACATTGCCCATGGCGACTGTCGTTCCGGCACTGGGTACGATGATTCCGGCATCGCGGAAGCCGATGAAAGCGATAAACAGCCCTACGCCCGCCGCGACCGCGGCAAAGAGTTCCCGCGGGATGGCATTGACGATCAACTGGCGAACGCCGGCTGCCGTCAAGACCAGGAAAGCGCAGCCCGAGAGGAAAACGCAGCCGAGGGCAGTCTGCCACGGAACACCCATACCCTTCACAACCGTGAAGGTGAAGTAGGCGTTCAGGCCCATCCCCGGAGCCAACGCCAGTGGATAATTGGAAATGACCCCCATCAGAATGGAGCCGATCGCTGCTGATAGGCATGTGGCCACAGCAACCGCGGCGACGGGCATACCGGCTTCGCCGAGAATCTCCGGGTTGACGAACACGATATAAGCCATCGTGAGAAAGGTCGTCGCACCGGCGATGATTTCCGTACGCCACGTCGTGCCCCGCGCATGAATCTGAAATCGCCGCTCGAGATAACTCCGGACCCCGGGCTCCCGCGCCGGCGTCGTAAACACTTCCCCTTCGTTCAGACTTGGCATCGGCTCCCCTTCTTCAGCTCTTCAAGTCGGTGAACGCGCAGATTCTACTCGGGAACGTGATCCCGGTAGCGGTCCCAATTTGCAACGATCTCCGAGACGACGTTGTTGCCAACCCGATAAGCAGCTTCGAGTGCAGGGAGGTAGGCGCTGTAGTGAAGTATTTTGGTTTCAGCCAGGCTTTCCGCTGCAGTGATACCAACTCGTTGCTGATCGTAGTTGCTGGCCGTCCGCAACACCATTACGCGGTCGAGATCGATTCGTTTGGCATTCGCGAGATAGGTGAGTGACTGAAGAATGCCGGAATCTTCCATCGCGGAAGTTACGTAGTTACCTTGATGGTCGGTCTGATAGGCAACCCAGTCATTGGCCCATTGGTCCAGCAGCTTGCCGTGCCAAAACGTCGACGCCGAGAGAGTGTCTCCTTTGAGAACAAACGGCGGCTGATGCGCGTTCTTGCCGCTGAATTGTGCGCGGCGGGCCGCCAGCTCTGGCGAATCGACCAGCTTGATATCTTTGGTCCGCTGATATGCCCAGTTGACCAGCTTCGGGTTCAGGTGAAAGATCGCGCTGTCATCCGTTGTCCGCGGTTGCTCATACGGAACGGACTTTCGCATCGGGACGTACCCTGTCTTCCATGCCTTGGGAATCTCGCGGCTGTCGATCTCGTGGGCCAGGTCACCGTCGACGATCCATTCGGCCCAAGCGGCGGAGCCGAGCGACGCGTCCTCGGGATCGGCTCCCGCGATTCCGGCAACCAGCCAGTAGGCTTTGCTTAGATCGAAACGAGCATCCAGGCCAAGCGCCATGATGCTCCCCGCCGCTCGCGCCGTTCCCACGCCTGCGAGCACTCCGAGTACTCCATCGTCGTTCATACGCAGATCATGATTGCCTGGGGGGAATGGGAAGACGTGATCGAGGTGGTCTCGTTCTACCCAATATTGATACTCCCCGGGGACATCGCCTTCATCGGCTCCGGGTTCGAACATCCCAATGACGACAACTTTGACCGGAATGGGAGTATCGGCCGCAGAGGCTTGGCCGAACAGAGCGGCAAGAATGCACAGAAGTAGGAGTGGCGGTCGAATCCCCACATTGGAGGATAGATGGAAGGGCCCAAATGAACCAATAGAAAAAATAGCATTCACATCCCTCACTGAACGGCAACCGAGGCGGCCTTTGGCCGGGTAACGACTTAGGTATCCCGCAGATCACCGAAGTACTGCACATGTGTGCAATATATAAATATGCGCTTATATAAACATCGGTGGATATATCGACCAATTCGCCGAAACGCCCGAAAGACGGGCGTTTCGGCGTGACATCAGCAATTCCGCAAATTCGTGTTTTTCTTTTACCTGACTGGTCAGACCAAAAGAAAATCTAGACTGAAACACACTTGTGACCCGGAACAAGAGCCAACGTCAAGCGATGTTTACCTCCTCGTACGTCCCGAGCACTTTGCGAAGCGCGCCACAGATCTCTCCTACAGTGGCATAAGCGCGCACGCAATCGAGCAGGTAGGGCATCGTGTTAGCGCGTGAAAGCTTACCGTCGCCCGACTCAGGCTCGTGGCCGGCGACTCGGCAGAGCGCGTCGAGTGCATGCTGCACGGCCTCATTGGAACGCCTCGCACGCAGCCGCTTGAGCTTGTTTGTCTGTGCCTCGCGCACCGACTCATCGATGTAGAGAATCTCCGGAAGCCGCTCGTCGACTGCATAATCATTGACCCCGACGATGATCTTCTCCTTCTTCTCGACCGCCCGCTGATAAGCATAGCTGGCCTCGGCGATCTCCTTTTGTGGGAAGCCGCGTTCAATCGCCCGCACCATGCCGCCCATTGCGTCAAGTTTCTCGAAATACTCAAACGCACCCTTTTCCATATCCAGCGTGAGCCGCTCCACGAAATAGGAACCGCCTAAGGGGTCAACAGGATTCGCCACTCCCGATTCGTACGCGAGAATCTGCTGGGTGCGCAGCGCGATGCGGGCTGCATCCTCAGTAGGTAAGGCCAGGGCCTCATCAAATCCATCAGTGTGCAGGCTCTGTGTTCCACCAAGCACTGCGGCGAGCGCTTGGATGGCTACCCGGGCGATGTTGTTCTTGGGTTGCTGTGCCGTCAATGACACGCCCGCTGTTTGCGTATGAAAACGCATCCATTGGGAACGCGCATTCCGCGCCCCGAAGCGCTCCGTCATCAAGCGATACCAAATCTTGCGCGCTGCCCGGAACTTGGCGATCTCCTCGAAGAAATCATTATGCGCGTTGAAAAAGAAGCTGAGCCTCGGGGCGAAGTCATCGATCTGGAGCCCGCGGCGGAGAGCCCACTCCACGTATTCGACGCCGTCATAAATCGTGAACGCGAGCTCTTGGAGAGCCGTTGAACCTGCTTCGCGGATGTGATAGCCGCTGATCGAAATGGGATTGAACCGCGGCGTGTATAGCGAGCCGAACTCGAAAGTATCGATGACAAGGCGCATCGATGGAGCAGGCGGAAAAATATATTCCTTCTGCGCAATGTATTCCTTAAGGATGTCGTTCTGCAGCGTACCCGAGATCTTCTTCCAATCGCAGCCCTGCTTCTCAGCCGTCGCAAGATACATCGCCCAGAGCACGCTTGCCGGTGAATTGATGGTCATCGAAACCGTCGTCTGTTCGAGATCGATGCCCGAAAAGAGAATCTCCATGTCCTCGAGCGAGTCGATCGCAACTCCGCACTTACCCACCTCTCCTTCGCTCGCCGCGTCATCGGAGTCGTAGCCCATCAGCGTTGGCAGATCGAAAGCGACTGACAGGCCTGCCCCGCCGTTCTGGAGGAGATATTTGTAACGCTCATTGGTCTCCTCCGGCGTGGCGAAGCCTGAAAACTGGCGCATTGTCCACAGTTTTCCGTGGTAGCCCGTCGAGTGGATTCCGCGCGTATAAGGCGGCTCTCCCGGTGCTCCAAGGTATGTCGACTGAGAGGTCTCCCAGTCTTCAGGCAAATCGGCATCCGTGTAGAGCCGCCGTACCGGGACTCCGGAAAGGCTGGTGAAGACAGCGCGCCCATCTGCGCCGAGGTTCATTCCGGTCGCAGCGCCGATCGGCTGCTCAGGGGTCTTCGCGAGCGCCGGCTTAAGAGTCGTCTCGGCCCATGCTTGCTCCGCAGCTGAGGGATGGCGATCCTCGAAGACATCCGCGATCAATGACTCATCGGGCTTTTCGGGTTTGTGCGCCATGCGCTCCTCATCTCCCTAGCAGCAAACTCCCCAGCATAGGAGAAGCTTGGTGTGAAGAGCAAGTCGGTGCTGTCTAAGGCGAGGACACGTCCCGAATCTAGCCGCGAGTGAGCTCCCAGGATTTAGCGTACTTCCAGCTTATATAGACCGAGTGATACATGTGCAGGAGAAGGCCTTCGCGCCCATCTAGAAAACCAAGCCGCAAAAAGTAGTTATAGAGAAAGGTAGCCAAGGGATTGACGACGACGTTGATCAAAAAGGGCACCAGGTCCCCGATGTGTTTGCGTGAGCCTGCGGCGCCCAGCGTGCTATAGCGATCCATGTGATCGATATACACGGCCAGAGTGGGGTAAGCATAGTGCACGAGGTCGCCCTTGAGACGCCCAGTCTTCCCTACGAAATGAACCTTTTCGTGCACCGGCCGCGTTTCAAACTCCGCGGAGCCGCGGTGAAAGAGGCGCATTTTAAGATCAGGATAGAAGCCCCCATGGCGGATCCACCGCCCGAGGAAAAGGTTGCGGCGCGGAATCCAATATCCATCCGGCCCGGCCTCGTCGTGCAAGACTGCCCAGATCTCCTTGCCTAAAGCATCGCTCAACATCTCGTCGGCATCCAGAGAGAGCACCCAATCGCACGTACATTTTTGGAGTGCTGAATTCTTCTGAGCCGCAAAACCCTTCCACTCCTCATCGAAGAACCTGGCCTTGAATTTACGCGCGATCTCCTCAGTGGCGTCGGTCGAGCCCGAATCCACGATCACAATCTCGTCGGCCCAGGAGATGGTGCCGAGAGTGCGCTCCAAATTAGTTTCTTCGTTCCGTGTAATCACGGCGACTGAAAGGGTCTTGCGCATCGCTCGGCCAGGATCACGCGAGAGTCACAGAAGAGGAGCCCAGATGCTCATTGATCACGCGCGCGACAACCTCCTTCAGCCTCTCCCCGGTTTTTGGGAGCACAAAACTGTTTGCCTCCTCTGACCAATCGAGCTTGAAACTCGTAGAGAGAGCCGAAATCCAGATCTGACGAACCGGCGCGTTCGGCGTGATCACGAACTTCCCAGGCGGTTCGTCGAAAAGAATATTCAGCACAGCGTTTTGTTCTTCCACTTCAAAGCCGCCATCTTCTTCGACCGCAATGAGGCTTTGCTTAAGAGAGTCAATCGCGGCATCGGAATGGCGACGGAATGTTAACTCGTCGAGCATGGTTTGAGTGTAGCAAGCCGTCGTTCCCAGGGGCTGCGAGGCGTTGTTCTTAGCCCTTACTCCTTAGCCCTTGATCGCCGCCCGAATTTTTGGGAATCCCACAAGCGTCGATTTCAAATCAGGCTGTTGGCTCAGTTCGATCAATTTACGAGTGACTTCGCCGTCCACCTGCGTCTCGCGATCCAACCCAACTGGATACCGCACGACGAATTCCAAGCCGCCATCCGAGTACTGGAGGAACCCATGTGGCTCCGGCATTCTTACCTGAACCTCAATGAGCCGTTCCACGGCACCGTGCTGGCGTACGAAATCGTCCCGGTATCCCTGATAGACCGAGTTCACCGCAGCGAGTATCTTCTCCTCGACGAGTTTGTAATCCGCGCCGGGTTGTACCAGAACCGCGACTTCGTGCCAGGTGTAATCTGCGCCTGGAAGTTGTTTGAAGAGCGGCGTCGTTGCCTGGAACAGCACCGCGTTGGCAATCACCACTACTCGTCCTGTCGGGTAAAGCTCGATCCCAGTGCCTGCCAACTCCATCAGATAGAGCCGCACCAATCCGACATCGACGACATCCCCCGTCACGCCGGCGATGCTGATGCGGTCTCCTACGCGTATTCCCCACTTCCCGACCAGAAAGAAGTAAGCCGCGACCGAGAGCAGGATGGTCTGCAAACCCACGGCTAGACCGGCGGTGATAAAGCCGGCGAACGTGGCTAGCGAGCTGAACTCGCTCACGAAGCCGAGCGTCAGTACCAGCGCCATGCAGAAACCCACAACGATCCGCCGCAACAGAAGGAACTGTCGGCGGCGCCGCATATCGTGGACGTAGCGGAAGGTGATACGTCTCCACATCTCAGAAAGCAGGAGCACGACGCAGATCGCAATGGCGATCCCGGCGACCCGCAGGACGATGGACCTCAAGTGCTCAGCGGATTCCCGCTCGATCGTGTCATGCCACTCGACCAGGTTCGATCGGCTTTGATCGAGCAACGCGATTTCTTGCCGCAAGGGCAGTGACGCAGCGGCCAGCTGTTTGAACCTCGCAGCGAGAGCATCGAAACTCTCCCGCGAAGCGACCGCGGGAGTCTGAGCCCCGGGTTGCGCAGGCGGACCGGACGCAGGCACTTGGCTGAGCTGGGCTGCCAGATCCTGACCCTGCTGGATGGTCTGACGCAACTCCGCTAGCAGGGGGGCGCGGAGGGCCGCCGCCTGCGCCCGCACTCTCTCCGTCTCACTGATCAGTTGGCTGATCTGGTGCATGCTTTCCAATTGCTGGTAGAAGGCAATAGCTTCGCCAAGCAGGCCCTGCGATCTCGCGGAACCCGGCGCCGGATTTGCGGGCGTGACATTCGGCTGCTTGCCTGCCGCAAGCTCCGGCACGGAGCGCTCCAGTTGCGCAATGCTGCCGTCCAGTCCAGCCGTCGTATTGTCCCCGCTGCTATCGGCGGAATGGGTGATCTGGTCAAAGACCCCAAGCATCGCATTGTTGAGGTCCAAAGCACCGTTTACAGCCTGCCGTTGCGCGTTCAAATCCTTCAGCTTGCTTTTCGGAGCCTTTGCGATCTGTGCGTTCAGATCCGCCAATTGCGATTTCAGCGCGTCGATTCGGGCGGCTGCGTCGCTCCGCTGCTTCTGGAGCTGTTGCGCGAAAGCGTTTGCGTCCGCAGAGGCGTTGCTCGGTGCGGGCCCGCCCCGAAGTAGAACTGCTTCCGCTTTAGCAGCTTGAAATGCCATCTGAACGGCCTGGGCCGCCAAATTCCGCAGATTGGATTGGTATATCGCGTCGCTAGGTTGACCTGCATACTGAACCGTGGTCGTCGCATGCCGATACCAGCTGATGATCGCGTTCAGATGATCGAGGACCGCGCTCGTTTGTGTCTGCTGGGCCGGCTGGGTGGACTGCGCGCGACCTCGATCACCGCTCGTGCACGTCAAGACTAAGAAGGGAATTGCTAGCAAAAGCGGACGAATCCGCGGCCGAAGGGGGAGGTTAGCGTACAAGTGCATTGCTTATGTTGACCCAAAATTGGCGTTCCGGGGTGTCCGTCAACAGCAGAACTATTCCAATGTATTGCCCCCGTTCACCGATATCTTCTGTCCCGTGATGAAACCTGCGCCGTCACTCGCCAGAAACGCAACCGCTGTGCCCACATCTTTGGGAACCCCCATTCGTTTCATCGGTGCGGTTGCCAGGTACGCGTCCATCTCCTCTTGGCTGACGTCTGCGTGCCGCTCTGTTGGGATCCATCCCGGTGCCACCAGATTCACTGTGACTCCTGTGGCGGCGAGTTCCCGAGCCCATGACCTCGTCTGTCCCAACTGCGCCGCCTTTGCGGCCACGTAATTCGCATATTTGGGGTTTCCGACCTCGACGACCTCGCTCCCGATCTGAATGATCCGTCCGAAGCCCCGCGCGATCATCCCGCTAAGAATTTGCTGCAGGATCAGCAAGGGTGACTTGACGAAGAACTCCAACTGATCGAGATACGATTGCCAGGTCTGATCCGCAATGGCTAGGAACGGCTGCGGACCGGTTGCGTTCATAACCGCGATGTCGACCTCCCCGAATTTCTCCTTGATCTCCTCGAGCACGCGGCGGATATCCTCGTCTTTGCGCACATCCCCGTAAAGCGCATGAGCTTCACCACCATCCTCGCGGATCCGAGCGCAAATTCGCTCCGCGCCCGCTCGATTCGCGAAGTAATTTACGCCCACCTTTGCTCCCTTGGCCCCTAGTTCGAGCGCGATTGCTGCCCCCAACCCACGCGAAGCGCCGGTGACCAGGGCAATGCGGCCATTCAATGTTTCCATAGACTCCGATCTCCAAAAAATTGCCGTCAACCATCTGGTGCGGCCGCTTTTAGAAGCCATACCCGGATAGGGAAGTGCCCT
>DASYBJ010000475.1:0-4946 GCA_036500845.1 Acidobacteriaceae bacterium | reverse complement strand
CTCGACGGTTTCAACATAATCAACTTCGACACTTTCAACTTCTGACATCTCTAGCCAGTTTTTCCAACGCAAATTCAGTGACTTCCGGCCCCGCAAGTTTGGCATGTGCCTTGCGTTGATCTATTCGCGTGAGGGCATTGTTGATAGCCACATTCAGCGTCTCCTTCTGGAAGGCGAGATTGGACGCACGCTGGGCCGCTGAGCTGAGAACGGCCTGCGCAATGGCGGTGATGCATTGGAGGGGAAACTAAGATGAAGCAAATAACTGCAAGCTTGGTCGGCGCGCTGTTGCTGCTGGATGCACTTGGTTGTGGCACCGGTAAGGTGCGAGCTTCGGCCCCAACTCCGCCCCCGGTTGTCGAAGTCGCACCGGTCATTGAGAAGGATGTGCCCGTTCAGGGCGAGTGGGTCGGAACGCTCGAAGGGTTCGTCAACGCACAGATTTCGCCGCAAGTGAGCGGTTATCTGATTCGCCAGGATTATCACGAAGGGGCACTCGTCAAAAAGGGTCAGCTCCTCTTTGAGATCGATCCGCGCCCATTCCAAGCTGTGCTGGATCAAGCCAAAGGGCAATTGGCTCAGGCCGAGGCGCAGATGGCCAACGCCGAAATTAACGTGAAACGCGACATTCCTGAAGCCGAGGCGCACGCAATTCCGCAGAGTCAGCTCGACAACGACACGCAGGCGCTCCGCGCGACGAAGGCCTCTGTCGAGGCAGACCAGGCAGCAGTCGAGCAAGCCACGATAAATCTTGGCTACACCAAAGTTGTTTCGCTGATTGACGGAATCGCCGGCATCAACACTGTGCAGGTGGGCAACCTGGTGGGACCGTCTACGGTCCTCACCGTGGTTTCGCAGGTAAGTCCGATCAAAGTTTATTTCCCGATCAGCGAACAGGAATACCTGCGCATGGCGGACGGCGCCGGCCCGGGGAGCGTGGACTTTATGACGCACGCTTCACGAATTCCGTTGCAGTTGACTTTGGCCGACGGGAGTACGTACCCGCATCCCGGCAGAATTATCTTCGCGGATCGCCAAGTAAACACGCAGACCGGAACCATTCAGATCGTGGGCGAGTTCCCCAACTCGAGAAATTTGTTGCGACCCGGCCAGTACGCGCGCGTTCAGGCGCCGACCGGAAACATCAAGGGAGCGCTGCTGGGGCCGCAAGCGGCGGTGAATCAGCAGCAAGGTACCTACCAGGTGATGGTCATCGGCGCCGACAATCGGGCGCAGCTCCGCAGCGTGGAGGTCGGGCCTAGAGTCGGAACGCTCTGGGTGATTCGATCCGGAGTGAAACCGGGAGAACGCGTCGTGGCGATTGGTGCAGAGAAGGCAAAAGAAGGCGAACTGGTGAATCCCACCCCGTACAAAGGAACAGAGGAGCGCTAAGCCATGGCAAACTTTTTTATTCGACGGCCCATCGTCGCGATTGTGATTGCGATCCTTACCGTCATCGTCGGCGCGATTACGATTGTGACCTTGCCGCTAGCGCAGTTCCCACAGATCGCTCCACCTGAGATCAGGTTGCAAGCCAACTATCCCGGCGCCGACGCGCAGACGCTTGAGCAAGCTGTTGCCGTGCCCATCGAGCAGCAAGTCAGCGGCGTGGACAACATGACCTACATGTATTCGCTAAACGCGACTGCGAACCAGCAAACGACGATGTTCGTCGATTTCGATCTCAAGACCGATCCGAACATGGACCTGATGCTCACGCAATCACGCCAGCAACTGGCAAACGGTCAGTTGCCGCCCGAAGTGAACAATTACGGAATCACTCTCAAGAAGTCGACCACCGCGCCGCTGATGCTGGTTGCCTTGTACTCGCCGCATGGCACTCGCGATTCGAACTATCTGGCGAATTACGCCTACATCAACCTCAACGATCCGATCGCACGCTTGTATGGCGTCGGCCAGACTCAGGTCTTCGGCTCCGGGCAGTATGCCATGAGGCTGTGGGTGAAGCCTGATCAAATGGCCAAGCTTGGCATTACTGTCACGGACATTGTCAACGCCATTAAAGCCCAGAACACTGTGAATCCGGCTGGCCAGATCGGGGGCGAACCAGCTCAGAGCAACCAGCAGTTTACCTATGCCGTTCTGGCTCAAGGCCGTCTGACGACTCCAGAGCAATTCGGCGACGTGATCGTGCGCGAAGCACCGAATGGTGGAATGGTTCGCGTCAGAGACGTGGCCCGAGTCGAACTGGGCACGCAGGACTATAGCATGATCGCTCGCCTGAATGGCAAGCCCAGCGCCGTTATCTCTGTCTATCAGTTGCCCGGAACCAATGCCGTTCAAACCGTGCAGGGCATCCGGAAATTCATGGCACAGATGAAGCAACGCTTCCCGCAAGACATCGATTACACCATTTCGCTCGACCAGACACTCCCAGTCACGGAAGCCATGAAAGAAATCGTTGAGACTCTCGTGATTGCCATCGTGCTGGTCATCTTTGTGGTCTACCTGTTCTTGCAAGACTGGCGCGCCACGCTGATTCCCATGCTGGCTGTGCCTGTTTCACTAATTGGAACATTCGTCATCTTCCCGCTGTTCGGCTTTTCCATCAACACACTTTCTCTCTTCGGCCTGGTGCTGGCTATCGGTCTGGTGGTAGATGATGCCATCGTGGTTGTCGAGGGGGTGCAGCACCACATCGAGGAAGGACTGAGTCCGAAAGATGCGGCCATCAAAGCCATGGCAGAACTTTCAGGGCCAGTCGTAGGTATTGCTCTCGTGTTGGCCTCAGTGTTTGTGCCAACGGCTTTTATTCCAGGCATCACTGGCAGGCTATATCAGCAATTTGCCATCACGATCGCTATCTCCGTGATGCTGTCAGCATTTAATGCTCTTACTCTCAGCCCCGCACTTTCGGCGCTTCTGCTCAAACCCAAAAAGCAGACCCGCGGACCGCTAGGAAAATTCTTCGGTTGGTTCAACGCATATTTTGAGCGTTCCACCGACAGCTTTGTCCGTCTCTCCCGTGACCTGATTCGCAAGGCGGCCGTTGTGATGGTGCTGCTTGTAACGGCCGGGGGTGCAGCATGGTTTTTTAGCAAACATCTGCCCACCAGCTTCCTGCCCGACGAAGATCAGGGCTACCTATTTGTCAACATGCAGCTCCCCAACGCCGCGTCACTTGACCGGACTAGCGTAGCTGCCAAACAAGTAGAGAAAGTCCTCGCTGACACCCCCGGCGTTCAGTACGCCACCAGTGTGATTGGTTTCAGTTTGCTGAGTTATGTGCGCACCACTTACAACGCCAACTTCTTTGTCAGCCTGAAGCCCTGGGAGGACCGCAAAACTCGGGCCGAACAATTTCAAGCCATCAAGGCGCGTTTGAACCAGGAACTCAAGCAACTGCCGGCAGGGACGGTTTTCGCTTTCTCGCCACCGGCGATCCCCGGCGTCGGTACTGCCGGTGGCGTGAGCTTTGTCCTGGAGGATCGTGCCGGCAAGGATGTCAACTTTCTTACGGATAACCTGAACAAGTTTATGGCGGCCGCTCGCAAGCGCCCTGAGCTTGGCATGGTCAGCACCACGTTTATCCCAAGTGTGCCTCAAGAGTTCATCAATGTGGATCGGGACAAGGTGTTGAAGCAAGGCGTGAATTTGACGGACGTCTACAACACCATTCAAGCGTACATGGGCGGCTTGTTCGTCAACTACTACAACGACTTCGGCCGCACCTGGCAGGTGTATGTGGAGGCGGAAGCGCCTTACCGTGCGTCGACCAACGATCTCGGGCAATTCTATGTCCGCAACGGACAAGAGCAGACGGTGCCGCTTTCCGCGCTGGCGAAATTCGAGACCCGTTCCGGTCCCGAGTTCACTATGCGCTACAACGAGTATCGTTCCGCGCAGATCAATGCGAGTGCTGCGCCCGGTTACAGCGCCGATCAGGCCAGAGCGGAACTGGTGGACGTTTTTCGCCAAACCATGCCACGCGAAATGGGATACGACTGGATGGGTATGTCTTACCAAGAGGTAAAGGCCGAAGAAGGAGTACCAGCTTCCGTCATCTTCGGATTCTCGCTACTGTTCGTCTTTCTAATTTTGGCAGCTCTCTATGAAAGCTGGACTGTGCCTTTTAGCGTGCTGCTCAGCACGCCAGTCGCAGTATTCGGCGCTCTGGCTGCGCTCTGGCTGCGTCGCGTCGTGCTCGGAGTCTTTGTGCCTGCGTACATGGTTCAAATCGAGAACGATGTGTACGCGCAGATTGGCTTGGTGATGCTGATCGGCCTCTCTGCGAAGAATTCGATTCTGATCGTAGCGTTTGCCAAGGAGGACTACGAACGAGGTATGTCCATCGTCGATGCGGCACTTTCCGCCGCGAGGCTTCGCTTCCGGCCCCTCATGATGACCGCGCTCGCCTTTATTCTCGGCTGCGTGCCGCTCTGGACAGCGTCCGGAGCAGGTGCGATTGCGCGCCAGATTATGGGCACGGCGGTAATTGGCGGAATGCTGGCGGAGACGTTCATCGGCAGATTCTTTGTTCCCGCGATTTTCTATGCAGTTGAGAAATTCTCCGGCGCTGAGCGAGCAAACACGACGCAACTGAAGCCCGCAGAAACGCCCAGCCAAGGTGACTAATATGAAGACGACTGCACTCTTAGGAATTGTCGTTATGCTGACCCTGGAGGTCGGCTGCATGATGGGGCCGAAGTATAAGCGGCCGGCAGTGGATGTCTCGCAGGAGTACCGTGCTTCCGCCCCGCAACAGTCTGCCCAAGCCTCGTCGCTGGGCAACGAGCAATGGTGGCACGTCTATCAGGATCCGGTCCTCACGCAACTGACGCATGCCGCCATCGCACAAAACTATGACGTGCGCATCGCCGCGACCCGCGTTCTTGAAGCGCAAGCGCAAGTCGGCATTACCCGCGCCAACCAACTCCCCTCGGCGAGCGTAGGTGCGGACGTTTTCAGCCAGCAGAATGCCAAGG
>DASYBJ010000474.1:0-38613 GCA_036500845.1 Acidobacteriaceae bacterium | reverse complement strand
TCCTTGAGCCTGTCTTTGCTGGCCAAATCGCCACGGACAAGACGGATCGGCAGGTGCGAGAGGTGGCGCACATCGGCTGTGGTGCGCACGAGCGCAGTGACTTCGAATCCTTGTTCCACCAGCAACTCTGCCAATCGGCCGCCAAGGAATCCGCTTGCTCCAGTGACGAAGGCGCGCATGAGTCAGTTCGACAATTCCCGGAGGAGGTCCGGCGCGAATGCCCCTGATTGATGGTTCCGTCGAAGTTTGCTTGCAACGGCGAAGCTGCGATTGACGAGCGCGTTCAGAGAAAGCGTTAGGTGCTCAGTCATCCGCTGCTTTCGACGTGGCATCTCCAGTGAATGGTCCATCGATAATGCCGACTGTAACAGAAGGCCCCCAGCTCCTGAAAAGACCTCGTTGGAAGTACGGGCCTTGCGATGAAATGCGCTCGGTTTCGGCTAGCGCACTCGAACTACCAAGAAAATTATCCGCTAAAGTAGAAGTATGGTGAGGACTCTTCGCACGATTCCCGCAAGCAAGCTCCGGCTGATGGTTTTCGATCTCGACGGAACTCTGATTGACTCAGGCGCCGATCTTTTCGCTTCAGTGAATGCAATGTTGCGCAACTTTGACCGGCCGCCGCTTCCGCAGGCGGTCATCGCCAGCTACATCGGCGATGGTGCGCCCCTGCTGGTTCGCCGCGCGCTCGGCGATCCCAGCGATCAGGCCTTTTTTGACGCTGCGCTTTCGTACTTCATCGGCTACTACCACGACCACAAGCTCGACCACACCCAAGTCTATCCCGGTGTCTTCGAAGCACTCCAGGAACTCCGCCGTCATGCAGAGGGAGAGCGCTCCATGGCCGTGCTCACGAACAAGCCCATCCGGCCCTCACAGGCGATTTGCGAAGCCCTCGGCCTTAGCCCGTATTTCTTTCGAATCTACGGCGGCAACAGTTTCGCGACCAAGAAGCCCGATCCTGAGGGCCTCCACGCGCTTATGCACGAGGCCGGTGTGGCTGCGGAAGAGACACTCATGATTGGCGATTCGGCTGTCGACATTTTGACTGCGCGCAACGCGGGAACGTGGAGCATGGGATGCACCTACGGCCTGTCGCCGCACACTCTCGAGGACATCGATCCTGATTGCCTGGTTGATTCTGTCGCGGAGTGGCCGCTCGCTCTTGAAAATGCAAGCGCAAGGATCTTGCGCTAGAGATCTACGTAGTGATATTTTGCTGTCCAACTTTCGACAGGGACATCTACGCAGTGGATTCAAGCTGGGGCTGGCGCGAAAAGAGAACAGCTCTAATCTGAGCCTTTCGTCATCAAGTTCGAGCTTCTCAGCGGCTTTTCTTCTGATCCCTCGGCCGTGTGCATCCCATGCAATACGTTTTGAGGGAAACATGAGTATAGATGAAGAGATCCCCTCCACCGGCTTTGCTGTAGAGTGAAAGCACCTCACCCGGACGCCCATGCAATGGGCCGCCCTCCAGGTTATAGATGGATTTCCACCTAGTCAGCGATTACAAGCCTCGCGGCGATCAAGGCCGCGCGATCGAAGAACTCGTCTGCGGCCTCGCCGCAGGCGAGCAGCATCAAACCTTGCTCGGCGTGACCGGATCGGGCAAGACCTTTACGGTCGCCAAAATCATCGAGCAGCTGAATCGTCCCGCACTCATCCTGGCTCACAACAAGACTCTCGCCGCCCAGCTCTTCCACGAGTTCAAGCAGTTCTTTCCCGAAAATGCGGTCGAGTACTTCGTTTCTTATTACGACTACTATCAACCAGAGGCCTACATCCCGGCAGGTGACCTCTATATCGAAAAAGAGGCGACGATTAATGAAGAGTTGGACAAGCTCCGCTTGTCCGCCACTCGTTCCCTCTTTGAGCGGCGTGACGCGATTATCGTCGCATCTGTGAGCTGCATTTACGGGTTGGGATCGCCGGAAGCCTACTATGGCATGCTGCTGCTGCTCGAGCGCGGCCAAAAGATCCGCCGTGAAGACATCACGCGGCGCCTGGTCGAGATTCTCTATGAGCGCAATGACGGCGACTTCCGCCGCGGAACTTTCCGGGTGCGCGGCGACGTGATCGAGATCTATCCGACCTACGACGAGATGGCCTATCGGATTGAGCTCTTTGGCAACGAGATTGAGTCGCTGTCGCAGATCGATCCGCTGTTTGGCACCGTTCGCCAGAAGTACGCGCGGCTCCCGATCTACCCGAAGTCCCACTATGTTGTACAGCCCGAACGCAAGAAAACGGCCATCACCTCAATTCTTGACGAGCTTGGGTTGTGGGAGAAAGAACTGGAGTCCCAAGGGCGCCTGGTCGAGTCGCAGCGAATTCATCAGCGCACGCGCTTCGATCTGGAAATGATCAAGTCTATGGGCTACTGTCACGGGATTGAGAACTACTCACGTCACTTTTCGGGCCGGTTGCCCGGGGAACCACCACCCACCCTGCTCGACTATTTTCCACGGGATTACCTGCTCTTTGTCGACGAGTCGCACGCGACTGTACCCCAGCTCCACGGGATGTGGCATGGCGACAGGTCGCGTAAGCAGAACCTCGTGGACTACGGCTTTCGCCTGCCCTCGGCGATGGACAACAGGCCACTCAAATTCGACGAATTCGAGACCCGCACAAACCAGATTATCTATGTCTCGGCGACGCCCGGACCCTATGAGCTCACCAAGTCATCGGGAGTCGTTGTTGAACAGATCATCCGGCCCACCGGCCTGCTCGATCCCGAGGTAGAGATCCGGCCGATCCGAGGGCAGATCGACGATCTGCTTGCCGAGATTCGCAGCCGTGTGGCAGTGGGGGAGCGCGTCCTAGTCACTGTGCTTACCAAGAGAATGGCGGAAGACTTGGCCGGCTACTATTCCGAGGTCGGGGTCAAGTGCCGGTATATGCACTCGGAGATCGAAACACTCGAGCGCGTTCGGCTGTTGCGTGATTTGCGTAAGGGGGAGTATGACGTCTTGATTGGCATCAACCTGTTGCGCGAGGGCCTCGACCTGCCTGAGGTCTCTCTCGTTGCCATTTTGGATGCCGATAAAGAAGGGTTTCTCCGATCGTCCGGGTCTCTGATTCAGACGGTTGGACGTGCCGCCCGGAATCTCAACGGACGCGCCATTCTCTATGCCGATGTCATGACCGATTCAATGCGGCGTGCAATCGATGAAACTGACCGCCGGCGCGCGGTCCAGCGCGCCTACAACGAGGAACACGGCATTACACCAACTTCCATCATCCGGTCTCTCGATATGTCATTGGTGAACATTCTCAAGGCCGAGTACTCCGATCTTACGACCGAGGACGAGCAGATCCCCGCATTCAGCTCCCAGCAGGAGTTGGACGCCTATATTGCCAGACTCGAATCCGACATGCGCGAGTCAGCCAAGAGATTCGAGTTTGAAAAGGCTGCGAAACTTCGTGACACCATCAAAGAACTTCGCACCAAGGAATATCTCTTTTCTTAGCACATGATCTAGTGACGAGCGACGGGCTCTCGCTACCTACTTCTCAGATTTTTGTTTGAACGTTCTTCCTCGATCGAGAGAAGGCACACATTCCGGGGCATCTAGGGCCTTCCATGAGAAGGCCCTAGATGGGTCTCCCCCGAGGGAATCTTAAACCCGCCGACTCTGCGCATGCTGTTGGCTGTGGGGATGCGGGCGGAAGGCAGATTCGAAGTCCCTTTCTCACGCGGATAGAGCCTAAGTTTGTTCCCCGAGTCATTTCTTCGATCTCTTCTATCTTGTTTCCCGTCTTCCCTTCTACTATTGATGGAACGACACCGCTCTTTGCCGGCCCGCTGGCCCGGCAGTGCACTAAAATTCATCCTGAGGAAATGCACCCGATGGCGACGCCCACTCAAGTTCCCATGCCTGAAAAGTATCTTGTTGCTTTTGTCATTCAAGGCGACGACGTTTTCAAGATCACGTCCGATAACATTCTGCATACCTGCGGCAACGCAGGAGAATTTGCATTTCAAGGGGTGGCCAAACTTCGCGCTGCGGCTGCCCTCGAGCAACTTACGGCCATCCACAACGAACGCCCGGAAGAGCTGCGCAAGATGGCCAGGGAGATGGCCCGCGAAGGAATGGCGCTCCTGGCGCGCACCAGCAGTGCGGCAAGGCCGAATATCGAAAGAATCGCTTAGAGTTTTTTGTTGGTTTCAGCCCCGGCACGGAACACCGGGAGTTGCCATCCGCCGGGGCTTCAAGCTAAAGAGTATCAGCAGGACTGGTTCGCTCTTGCTCGGGAACGGGAGGGCAGACGATAGGCAAGATGCGTACAGCACAAAAGCCGGCGGCCGCGTCTGAGATCTGAGTGTTTACTCTTAATTTTGGGTTGAGAAGTCTGAAAGCATGCAGTTTTGGAATGAATTAGAAGGACAGGTTCTCGATGGCTACCCACTGCTCCGCCTTGTGCGGTCCGAAGGCCGCACTGCGTGGTTTGAAACAGAGATCCCCGAAGGCGAAACTCACCTCGCAACCATAAGCCTCACTGAATCTCTCACCGACGTGGATGAGGTCATGGAGCGGCTTCACGCGGCGCAACAGATCCAGCATCCCAACCTAGTGGCTATCAGCAAAGTGGGATATGCACGCCTGGACAGGACGCTCTTTGTCTATGCTGTGATGGAGCATACCGACCAGAATCTCTCCGACGTCCTGCGCCAGCAGACGCTTTCTACGCCGGAAGCGCACCAAGTCGCCGAAGCGATGGTCGGAGCGCTGACGGAGATTCATCAACGGGGACTGGTGCATGGCCGTGTCGAGCCGGCGAGTATCGTTGCCATCGGGGAGCAGGTCAAGTTGCGCAGCGACTGCCTGCAAACTCCGGGTGGGACACGCGCGGCAGACGTTGCCGGTATCGGCGCAACACTCTTTCAAGCGTTCACTCAACGTCAGGCGTCCTCGGCGGATGATACCCAGATCAACCGCATTCCCGCTCCCTTTGCGGAGATTGTCCGGAATTCGCTGAGCTCCCGTTGGAGTCTGGCTCAAGTAGCTGCTGTCTTGAAGCCGCCGGCCATACCAACGCCCGGCCCAGCATCTACTGAGCGTCCTGCGCCAACGGTAAAGATACCGGTCCGTACTCCCACTCCTCCAGTCAACGTTCCGCCGCCAACAAACTCGAAAGACGTGGCGCCGCCAGGCCCTCCGCCAGCGCCTCGCCCAGCCCGTCCTGCAGCCAATCCTCCAGCCAATCCTCCAGCGAATCCAAGAGAGCCGGGCCTGGACTCGGCGCCAGCAGCGCGTCGCCGGGACGTGCCGACGACAGCTAAGGCCCCGGAGAGAGACGCCTCCGACTTCGGCGACGATTCCGCGGCCGATCGCAAGTCCCGATCCCTCCTGCTTTACGCTGCGCTTGCCGTCGCACTCTTGATTGTTCTCGGCTGGTTGATTTTTCGTCCCAAGTCGACTGTGCCGTCAAGCTCCATACCGGGTCCGGGGGCAGAGAGCCCAACGCCTGCGGCGATTCCTGCGCCGGCGCCCGACAATCCTCCGGCGGGCCAGTCACAAACGAAATCTTCATTACCACCAACCACAGCTGCACCGAACGCGCAAATGGCTAAACCTCCTGCTGCCCGTCTCTCCTCTAGGCAAGCGGCCAGTGAGACAGGCCTCCTTGACCCATCGGCCGAGGCAGGAACACGCGCGGTCTGGCGTGTGGTGGTTTACACCTACCGCCGCCCGGATCAGGCGCAACATAAAGCTGATGACCTGAACAGCGCCCACTCGGATCTGAAAGCCTCTGTCTTTTCTCCAAGGGGAGGTGGCGCCTATCTGGTCATCGTTGGGGGCGCAATGGACCACTCTCGAGCCATCGCGATGCGTGACAAGGCGCGCGGCGAGGGGCTACCACCAGACACGTACGCCCAGAATTTCTCGCAATAGCATCCCCGCGCTTTCGGGACGCCGTCGCGCCCTCACGGGATTCCCGGAGGCGAAGCGTAAGTCGCGGCAAAAACGAATCTTTCGCTCTCCTCATGCGTCAAAAGGAAAGCTATTCCTGGAGGTGGTCCTTGGCGGCATATTGCGCTTGTTGTGGAGCTGAGATTACGTTAAAGGCCGAGGCCTGTCCCGCGTGTGGCGCACCCCAGCACGGAATGATTCCAGCCGAGAGGCCGAAGACCTCCCGGCTCGGGGCGCAGTTTGCTCCTCCTCAGGAAGCAGAACGAAAGAAGTTGCAGGGTTCCTGAGCTCGTTCCTGTTGCGTGCGGCGTACGCGTGCCGGTTGTCGAGATTTGTTAGAATGCGGTTCTTATTATGCGTTGGTCCGTTTCATTTTTGCTTCCGCTAGCCCTGGCCGGTCTAAGTGCCGGCCAGATGAATGCCCAGCAAGGCGGTGGGCATATCGGGGCCACTATCTCGCCGCACGCAACCTCGGGGTTTCCCCGGATGGTTTCTCCCTCTGCGGTGCAAGCGCCCCGCCTAGTCGCGCCAGCACCGGGATCATTCGTCCACAGAGCGCCCGCGGCGTGGCCGCTGAATGGGCCTGTTAACCAGTGGCCAGTTCGAACGCCCGGCATGTCACACGGCCAGGACGAAGGCCGCCATCGGGATGACGACCGCGACCGCGGATTCGGCCAACCTGCCTTTTTCGGTGCTGGCACGTATCCGTTCCCGAACATTGTTGGCTATCCCGTTGGCTTCGGATACCAGCCGGTCGTTGACGGTTTCGATGCGGATCAGCAAGGAACACAACAGGATCAGCAAGGAACACAACAGAATCAGCAAGGAACACAACAGAATCAGCAAGGAATACAACAGAATCAGGGTGCGGCGAATCCCCAAGCCGGTGGACCGGGACCAGCTCCTGGTGCTTCTTCTCCCGGTATTCCTTCAGAAGATCAGCGGCAGGACTACGTTCAGCCCGGACCACCGCCACCTACTCCTCCGCCCAGCGCGGATCAGCAGCCTAGCTCGGGGTATCGGCCCGCTTATCAAGGTCCGATGAGCCAAGACGTTCCTGCACAGCCGTCCACCACGCTCATCCTCAAAGGCGGTAAGCCCAGCACCCAGGTGCACAATTACGTGCTCACGTCATCCACGCTCTACGTGCTTGATGATGGGGCGCGCATGGAAATCCCAATCTCTGAAATCGATGTGCCCGCTACGATAGCAGCCAATCGCACCGCAGGAGTGGAGTTCTCAATGCCTGCCAGCCACTGAACCTTTTCACTCTTGCGGCTCCCTCCTGCCTCTTGCGGCACACGTAGACCCGTGCTGGCCAGGGCTCGACTCTGCACCGAGCAGGTGACTCACGCGGCAAAATCGATGGGTAGATATGCACACTTAGCCTGCTGTTATCGATCGGTAACTTTGTAACTCAGTAACCGAAATCCGTACGTTCGTAACTATCCCGGTGATCCAGCATTTTTTGCGTCCCACTCAGGCTTTAAGCATGCATCTCCATGCTGCCTGCATAATGGCACTGTGTTGGTTACTTTAGTCCGCACCTACAACTTTGGTTGAGTGCCTGCGTCAGGCAGTCTGGCTTACCCTGCAACCTTTGTGCGATCAAATGGTAATTTTCATCGTGCTAGCCTTGGCTTTGCCATGAAGCACTCCCTGCGCATAATCGCCTGCTCCCTGCTCTTGCTCAGTCCGGCGCTCAGCCTGGCTGGCAAGAAAACTGTCGCCCCGCCGCAGAATAGCCCGACGGCCCTTACGCCAGATGCTGCCGCGTTCTTGACCAGCGCTATTGATGTCATGCAACAACATGATCTCAACGGACAGTCGGTCGATTGGACGGCGGTCCGGCAAGGGGCATTCAAACGCGCTGCCGGCGCCTTCAATCCGATTGATACCTATCCAGCGATCTACTGGGCGCTGGTTCAGATCAATGATCCGAACAGCCATCTGCGCTTGCCCGCTGGGCTCTATCCGGACCAGATTGCATTGCTGGAGCAAGCAGAGAAAGATGCACGCGCAGCAGCTCCTTCTTCCTCTCGACCCGTGCAGCCACCGACGCCTTTTGCCGCGCGCCATCTACCCGAAGGACATATCCTCGTGGTTCAAGGCAAGAACTTTGGTTACGTCGTTCTCCCCAGTTGCTCGGCCAAAGATAGCGACGGGCTTCTGCTCTATGCCGCCGACGTGCGCCGCATCTTGACTGATCTCTCTAACCAAAAGGCGCAGGGCTGGATCATCGATCTGCGCGGCAACACCGGCGGGAACATGTGGCCTATGATCACAGGCATCGGACCAATTCTCGGGGAGGGCGTGGTCGGTTCGTTTGTTGCCGCGGATGGAAAGATCCCCTGGTTCTATCAGGATGGCAAATCAGGAACCCGAGACACTGCCGGCCTGGAAACCGTTTCGCTCAACCTACAGGACACACCTTTGCGTGTGACTCCGCTCGCCGCAGTTGCTGTTCTTGTCGATAGCAGCACGGCGAGTTCCGCGGAGGCCGTTTCGATTGCCTTTCACGGCCGAGATGTCACTCGTTTCTTCGGCCAGCATACGGCGGGCAAGTCAAACGCGGTTCAGCCCTTCAAATTGCCAGACGGCGCTGAGCTCTATTTGACAACGGCGATCGACGCCGACCGTACTGGAAAGGCATTCCCTGATGGGCTCACGCCGGATGAGGTCCTTCCGGCAGTAGACGCGATGCCGCAGGAAACCAATGACGCTGTCGTCACGGCGGCGGAGACATGGCTGGCCGCGAATACTAGTGCTCCCGTGATCACAGCGCCTCCTGCTCCCCCGCGCAAGATGAAAGCGAAGCGAAAGAAGGTAATCGTCCACCAAGGCAGTTAAGGCGTAACAGTCTCCCAAAGCGGAGCGGTGCGAAAAAAGCACCTCTGGTAGAAAGCGCATCCAACCCGGTGCGCTTTCTTCTTTTCTGAAGAACCGGCCTGCTCTCCGATCCGCGTGCGGCGCGGCCTGGCGATTCAAGATGGCTCGCGACAAGAATAGTTCTGGTCAGATGAAGCTCCGGCCAAACCGCGGCTTGTCTTGGCACGACTTCGTTGAATCGATAGCATGTCACCTATGAAATATCGCGAGCTTGGTCGTACAGGTTGGAAAATCTCTGAGATAAGCTTTGGCGCTTGGGCCATTGGTGGGGCATGGGGCAGCGTCCGTGATGAAGACTCGCTGGACGCCCTCAATTCTGCAATCGACTCTGGAGTGAATTTTCTCGACACGGCCGATACCTACGGAAGCGGCCGAAGCGAAAAGCTGATCGCCCAACTTAAGAAATCGCGTAAGGAAGAAATCATTGTGGCGACGAAAGCAGGCCGCCGCTTGGCCAAGCAGACCGTCGACGGCTACTCGCGCGCAAACCTCACCTCATGGGTGGAAGATAGTTTGCGCAATCTTCGAACGGATTCTCTGGACCTGCTGCAGCTTCATTGCCCTCCTACGGATGCCTATTACCAGCCGGAACTCTTCGGCATCCTTGATGATCTCGTGAAGGCGGGAAAACTCCGTTACTACGGAGTGAGCGTCGAGCGGGTGGAAGAGGCGCTCAAAGCGATCGAATATCCCAACCTGCAGAGCGTTCAGATCATCTTCAACTGCTTCCGTCAGCGGCCCGCCGATCTCTTTTTCACGCAGGCCAAGCAGAAGCAGGTTGGAGTTCTCGCTCGCGTCCCGCTCGCCAGTGGTCTCCTGACAGGCAAGTTTCGCGCGGACACTCAGTTTGCGGCCGACGACCATCGCAACTTCAACCGTCAAGGTCAAGCCTTTGATGTTGGTGAGACCTTCTCGGGAGTGGATTACCAGGTGGCGCTGGGTGCGGTCGAGGAGCTCCGGGGTGTGGTGCCGAGTGGCATGAGCATGAGCCAGTTCGCTCTCCGTTGGATTCTCATGTTCGATGCCGTCACCTGTGCCATTCCCGGTGGGAAGCGCCGGGACCAGGTCGTCGATAACTGTCGCGCCTCCGATCTTCCGCCGCTTTCCTCTGAGGCTATGGCGAGGGTCCGCCAAATCTACGACACAAAGATTCGGCCGCTGGTCCAGCAGCGTTGGTGACGCAGTTGGGGCGCGCATGATATGGCTCTCTCGAATCCGGCGGCTGTTCAGTTCTGAGGAGGGCGCCGCGGATCGCCTGGGGGCTCGTTGGATCGTTTTGCGCGCACTCGGCCTGATTTACTTTTCCGCTTTCTTTTCACTCGTCTTTCAGATTCGCGGGCTCATCGGACCCTCAGGTATCCTTCCTGCGGAAGGATACCTGCAGGCGGTGGCGAAATCGTTCTCGCCCGTGGGCCGCGTTTGGTTCGCACCCACTTTGTTATGGCTCAGCAGCGGGGACCACATGCTGATGGCCATCTGCTGGATTGGAATGGGCGCCGCCCTGCTTGCGACAGCGAATGTTTGGCCGCGAGCAACACTCTTGGTCTGCTTCGTTTGCTTTCTCTCCTTTGTCAGCGCAGCCCAGGATTTTTCCGGATATCAGTCCGATGGCATGCTTCTCGAGGCTGGATTCATCGCAATGTTTTTTGCGCCAGCGGGATTTCTTCCAGGGCTCGGACACAGCACTCCACCGTCGCGCGCAAGCTTGTTCTTGTTGCAGTGGGAATGGTTTCGGATTTACTTCGAGTCAGGAATGGTCAAGCTGCTGAGCGGTGATCAGGAGTGGCGCCATTTGACGGCCATGGATGAGTACTACCAGAACGGCCCGCTTCCTACATGGATTGGTTATTATGTGCAGCACCTGCCCCACTGGTTCCACGTATCTACGGCGCTCGCGACGCTGGTGATGGAGCTCGGCATTGTCTGGATGATCTTTCTCCCCCGGCGTTGGCGTACCGTCTGTTTCCTGATCGTGACGCCCTGGGAGATAGGCGTCATCCTGACAGCAAACTATACGTTCCTGAACTATCTTGTGCTGACGCTTGGCTTTCTGCTGCTCGATGACAAATTCTTTGCAAAATGGATCCCCGTTTTAAGGCACGGGATTTGGCGAACACCGCCCTCTGTGCCCGATGGTGTACCGAAGCCTGAGACTGAGCCGGACGCCGCGTTGGATGACGCCGAGTTGGGTGGCGCAGGTACTCGTTCAACCGCAGGCCGCGCTGCCGCGTTCGCCCGGTTGGGGCTCAGTGCGCTTCTTCTCACGTGGATTTTTTATGCAACAGTCGCTGAACTGCTGCGCATGGTTCAGATCCCCATGCCGATGCAGCCGGTATCTGCTCTGGAGCCGTTTCGCATTGCGAATCAATATGGTCTCTTCGCGGTCATGACTCGCGGCCGTTATGAGATCGAATTCCAGGGCTCGCGCGATGGCAAAACGTGGCTGGCGTATCCGTTTCGCTACAAGCCTCAGGACGTCAAGCAGGCGCCGGGCATCTATGCACCTTATCAGCCGAGATTCGAATGGAATCTTTGGTTCGCGTCCCTGGGAACCTGGCGGGAGAACGCCTTGGTGCCGCGTACTGAAGTTCGGCTCTTGGAGAACGACCAGCAGGTGCTCGCGCTATTCAAAAGCAATCCTTTCGACGGCTCACCTCCGCGTCAGGTGCGCGCCGTACTGTGGCAGTACTGGTTCACTTCGCTCGCGGAGAAGCGGGCGACCGGCGCATGGTGGCGACGCCGACTTCTCGGACTCTATGCGCCAACGCTCGAACGCCAAGACAATGGCGCGATCACCATCAGCCAGATGCCTGACGAATTACCGCCTCACGATTGAGAAGCGTACGTTTGACATCGATCCTGATGACGACAAGCGGTGAAGTGAAAGAGCGGCCTTTCCGGAGGAAAGGCCGCCAGGAGTGCAAGTGGCTCCGATGCAACGTCTGCGGCTCTCTGTCTAGTGATTGGCTCTAGTCGTCGTTCGGTCTTGGTGTTGCAATTCCACGAATGGTCAGCGAGCATGATCTGCTGCCGTTGTCCTCCCATGTCGCGCCGTTCGCATAGACCACCTTCGCTACGTAGACACGTGCTCCGCTTGCCGTATCCACTGCGAAATCGTCATCGGGAACCCGCCAGATCGGCTGCGCTTTTCTTTGAGGTTTGAGATTGACGGCCAAGGCGTAAGGCTCGGGGAAGTCATGCGGGTCGCGCGTCGCATCGAAACCAGTCAGGCCCAATTTAACCGCAATCATCTTCATCTCACTGGCATTGACAAAGTGCACGCTTACCGCGGTTCCGGTGCGTTCAGGATGGCCGAAGTAGATTCCAGTCAGAGTGACCGGGCATTCCGGATTCAGCATCGTGGTATTTTCCACGTTCGCGTTGAACGGGGATTCGTGAAAGGAAGCATCTCTGACCGGTACGCAATAACCGAAGAGACTAATTTGTGGGAGCCGGCAACTGCCCGAATCCTGGGCAAACGCCGGAGCGGAAATGGCAAGGCACAGCAGCAGCAGAAGTCGTTTCATTGCTCGGGTCTTCCTTCGCAAGGCAATTTCAATTTCAGTGCTTGCGTTATCGGCGTGAGCGATAAAAAGTCAACCGTTTCGCCACATTCTTTTTCTCGGGTTGGTATCTCCCGCCGTATCATAAAAAGGACGCCGTAGCTCGCAGCCGTTGTTGACTCATTCGAGGACAGACCGCGGCTCTTTTGGCGCTTCAGGCGTTCAATCGTTTCCGCTCCTATGCTGACTGAGGCTCCAACCCGGCACAGCTTCATTCATTCAACCGGTGTGTCGCTGGCAGCGCACATCCTGCTCGTAATCGCAATCGCCGGCCTTTTTCACCGCCGTCCCATTCGTGTTTTCAGCTTGCCGGGTACAGCTTCGGGCAGGCACATAGAGTTGGTGTATTTGCCGGGTCGGGCGCCTGCTCCGACGCTGCATCCTGTGACGAAAGTAAGGCCAACCGTTTCCGCTGAGCTCAACGCGGCTCCCCCGATGCCGGCTCCCGCACCGACGCTCCCTGCAGTTCATCTGCCGCCCCGCCCTCATCTGACGGTGACAGATACCGCGCCACGGACGGACGAATCCTCGCCTGTCTCAGCTACGCCGGACCAGACCAAAGGGACAGACTCCTGGGGTTCAGGCGACGTGGAGATCGCCTTTACAACCTACTCACCCAGCCCGGTGCCGGATCTCTCCGTACTACCGCATGGAGCGCAGGGAGACGTGGTTCTTGACGTTACGATCAACCCCGACGGCAAGGTGGGCGATCTCGCGGTTCTAAAAACGCTCGGCTATGGTATCGAATCGAATGTAGTCAGTACGGTGCGGACGTGGGTATTCCGGCCAGCAACCAAGGGTGGGATACCCATCGCGAGCGTACAGGAACTCCACTTCCATTTCGGCCCAGTTTGAAGGCTGCTGCCTGTCAGTTCTTCCCTCGGCCTGAAAAGCCCCGATCGACTGGTTACCCACTTTATGCTGGCTTCCCAAATGCATTGGCTTTTAATTTGCGTCTGTGCTCTGGCGCGATGAGGTTTTTCGTTGTATGGTTTATCCAGCAAAACTATAAACACAGATTGAAACAGTCGTAAGTACACTGGAGATCCAGCCGTTTGAGGTGCGCGGACGTCTCTTCAAGCGTACGCGGTGAAAAAATTTCCCCGGGCCGCACAACTTTGACTTGTTTTCTGCTCATCTTACGAGGCGAGGCTTGGCCCCTAATCACATGAATTCAACGATACTGCTCGTGGACGACAACGCAATCCAAGCTGCTACGCGTCGAGCGATCCTTGAGCGGACTGGATGCCGTGTGAGCACTGCGCCTGATGGGCAATCTGCTCTCGATATATTATTCGATTCAGTAAACGATTCCTCCCGCACCGTTCGCCTAATCGTAACGGACCACCTCATGCCCGGCATGAACGGCCCGGAGCTCGTTCGGGAGGTACGGCGTCAAGGTTTCAACATGCCGATCATCGTCCTGAGCGGCTTGCCTGACGCAGATAGCGCATACGAAGACTTAGATATCTCCTTTCGTCTCAAGCCTTTTGCCCCGGACTCCTTAATCGCATTGGCGCGCCAGCTCCTCCGCGAGTGTATGCCACGCACCGCCTGATTCTGAGGGGCGGTCCGGATCAGGTCTCCGAAATTCCAGGCTTATTGCGGTAGAAGAGTACCGTCTGCGACAATCCCTAAGGGAAGAGTCGCGGAGGCCTATGCCGGAATTTGGAAGTTTTGCCCTCCTACTCGCTCTTGGCTTGAGCGGGTACACTTTGGTTGCCGGTGGCATCGCATTGCGGCAGTTGGCGACCGGCTCCCGCGGTCGGGTTTCGCCGGAGCGATTAGCGGAAACGGCGCGGCGCGCTGGAATCGGCGCCTTTCTCGCGGTCACGGTTGCAGCGTTCGCCCTTCTTTACGCGTCGTTCACCAACGACTTTTCCGTCGCTTATATTTTGCACCATGCGAACCGCGCTCTTCCCTTACCTTACAAGTTCGCCGCGCTCTGGTCAGGGCAGGAAGGCTCGCTTTTGCTATGGGCCTGGCTGCTCACGGGATATGGGTTCGTGCTGCGGCTCAGGCACAAGGTCGACGTAACGCTTACCGCGTACGCATCAACTATCCTCGCCGGCGTACAGGTGTTTTTTCTTGCGCTGCTGAATTTTGCCGCGCCTCCTTTTGCTCTCGTACAAGGACCGCGGCCCCAGGACGGCTTTGGCTTAAACCCATTGCTCCAATATCCGGAGATGGTGATTCATCCACCGATGCTCTACCTGGGCTATGTCGGCTTCGCCGTCCCCTTCGCCTTTGCTCTAGGCGCGTTGATGATGCGCTACCCGGGAGAAAAGTGGATTCACATCACCCGCAGGTGGACCATGGTCACTTGGCTCTTCCTCACCTGTGGCATCTTCCTTGGAGCCCACTGGGCCTATTCCGTGCTCGGGTGGGGCGGATATTGGGGCTGGGATCCGGTGGAGAATGCCTCCTTGATGCCGTGGCTTACCGGAACCGCGTTCCTGCACTCGGTCATGATGCAGGAGAAGCGCGGGATGATGAAGACTTGGAATGTGTGGCTGATCTTCAGCACCTTTTTACTCTGCATCTTGGGAACGGACCTCACGCGCTCCGGGTTGGTCAGCTCCGTGCACGCCTTTGCCGAGTCCTCGATTGGGAGTTGGTTCACGGCCTTCCTCGTCATCATTCTGGGTGTCTGTCTCTTTACATTCGTTCTGCAGAGGGACCACCTCAAAGCCGAGCACAAGCTCGAGTCGTTGGTCTCGAGGGAATCGAGTTTTCTGTTCAACAACCTGGTACTGCTCGCCGCCTGCTTCACGATCCTCTGGGGCACGCTCTTCCCGGTGATCTCGGAATACGTCCAAGGCAATAAGGTCACCGTCGGGGCGCCTTTCTACAATCGGGTCGAACTGCCGATCGGTCTCTTTTTGCTTCTGTTGACCGGAATTGGTCCCCTTCTCGCGTGGCGCAGCGCTTCGCTCAAAAGTATCCGGCGCAACTTCGTTCTGCCAGTCATCGCCACGGTCGCGACAGCGATCGTGCTTATGGCCGTTGGCCTTCGGCCTTGGCAGGATCAGTCTTCCCTTTATTCCCTGGTAGCATTTTCCCTAGCTGCTGGAGTGGTTACAGCAATCTCCTCTGAGTTCTTGCGTGGCGCAAACGTCATTCGGAAGCACACTGGCAGGAATCTCCTCGCTTCGATGATGCAGCTTACGCGACGGAATACACGCCGTTATGGCGGATATGTCGTCCATTTCGGCATCGTGGTGATCTTCATCGGTATTGCCGGGGGTGCCTTTAACCAAAGCCATGAACAGGAGATGAGCGACGGCCAGAGCATGACGATCGGCCCTTATCGGCTCGTGTGCCGCAGTTTTACCCAGGATTCGAACCCCAACTACGATACGGAATTCGCTCTCCTTGATGTGTATCGAGGCGATCATAAGATCGGCCAACTCGCGCCAGAGAAGCGCTTCTATACGGCGTCGCAACAACCGCTGACAGTCGTTGCCAATCACTCGACGCTGGCTTGGGATCTGTACACCATTTACGCAGGAAAGAACCCTGAGAGCGGCCTGCCGATCATCAAGGTCTTTCTCAACCCGCTCATCGCCTGGATCTGGATCGGAGTTGGGATCGTCGCCTTTGGAACCTTGCTTGCGCTTACGCCGAATCTGAGTGCGGCCCTTGCGCAAAGCCGCAGCCGCAGCCTGGCGCCTGGACGCGTCAAAGAACCCGAAGCCGTCGCCGCGGGTGGAGCAGACTGATGTCAAATCGTCCTGTGCTGCGGGTTTCGCAGCTCGCAGTTGTTATGATCCTCGCGATCGTGGCGGCCATGGGAACGCTTGGGGCCGAGGACGCCTCTGCCCGATTCGACCGCGACAGCCACAAGATGATGTGCGTCTGCGGCTGCAATCAGTTGTTGGGCGAGTGCAATCACGTAGGCTGCCCTAATTCAGAGGAGATGCGTAAGCAGCTTGCGGCGCAGATCGCAAAGGGCGATAGTGATGACGCGATCTTCCACCAATTTCAGGAGCAGTATGGACCGGTAGCTCTCGCTGCTCCCATGTTCACGCCGTTCAATCACCTGGCCTGGGTGGTACCGCCTCTGGTGTTGTTTCTAGGGATCGGGGTAACGATGCTGATCGTGCGCAAGTGGAAGCTCCGGAGTGTGCCGATGCCCCTGACGCATTCCAATCCTGAGGATGTGGCGATGCGGAATCGAATTCGCCGCGAGACTGAGATATGAGCACCATCGCCTGTGGTCTTCTCCTCCTCGCCGTCTTCGGCTATGTCTTTTATCCGGAGCGTCATGTGATAAAGCAAAGAAACAAGACGCGCCTCGATTTTCTTCGCGAGCAAAAGGACGTTCTCTACGAGAATCTTCGCGACCTGAATTTCGAGTACAACGCCGGCAAATATCCTGAGGAAGACTATGCCGCTCAGCGCGCGGCTCTGGAGGATGAAACCGCAGTGGTCCTGGCTGAGATTGATCACCTGGAGCACACAACGCAGCGCGCTTAGGGCCTGTTCACACTAATAAGACGGCAGCGACGGGAGCAGATTTTGTTGAGTCGAGAGCGAGAACAGACGAATACCGGGTATATTTTGGCGACGAAAAAGCTGCCCCGTCCCTGCGGGTTGCGGTCAAAATCGGGCCATCCTTTGTTGAAATCCTTGACTGGGGACCCACCACAGCCTTCGGATTCCGCCTCGTCTGGCCCGATTTTCCCTCGCAACGCTGTCCGCCCTATTGGTGTTAACAGGCCCTAGTTGAGATGATCCCTTCTCGGTCTCCGCTTTCCTACCGCGGAAGAAGTCCATTCCGCTTCAAAGGGTCGGCCGAACGCCGGTTATAGAAAGCTTGGTCATGAAATCGCATTGCCCCTCGAACCTTTTCCCCGGACGCAAACTCAGCGCCGTCTCCCTGTTCGTTCTCCTGGCCATGGTTGGAGCGATCTCCGCATCCGCGGCTCCGATTACTGGTGTTGTCACCAACGGGACCACACATAAACCCGCAGGCGGCGACCCAGTAGTGCTCATCGCGCTGAGCCGGAGCATGCAAGAGATCGCCAAGACTACGACGGATGCCAACGGCCATTTCTCGATCGAGTCGCCGGACGCGGGCATGCATCTGCTACGTGTCGACCACCAAGGTGCGGCCTATTTCCAGCCCGCTCCGCCGAATACCCCCAATGTGGATCTCCAGGTCTACGACGTGGCCAAAAGCGTTCAAGGCGTGACCACCGAGGCGAACGTCCTTCGGGTCGAGACTGACCAGCAGGGACTGCAAGTCACCGAGATCTTCTTCATCAAGAACGTCTCCGATCCGCCTCGGACCCAGTTCGGCGATCACTCTTACGAGATTTATCTGCCGCCCGGAGCCCAGCTTGACGGCTCAGCGGCTATGGGACCTGGAGGCATGCCGGTACAGTCTTCGCCGATTCCGCTGGCGGACAAGAATCACTTTGCATTTGCTTTTCCGCTGCGCCCCGGGGAAAGCCGTTTCCAGCTTCAATACCACGTCCCATATTCCGGTAGCCTTGCACTCAAGCCACGCCTGGCAACTCCAGCAGCGAACTTTGTAGTGATAATGCCGAAGAGTATGACCTTCAAGCCGGGGCCTGGAACTTCCTTCCAACCGATTGACCAGCCTGCCGGAGCGCAGACGTATCTCGCGCGGAACGTGAGCCCTTCGGACTCACTCGCCTTCACCATCTCAGGGACGGGCTCGATGCCTCGGGATTCTCAGAATGCCGATCAGAGTCAAAACGGTCCGAATGCTGCGGGACAAGGCGCTGACACAAGCCAGGGCGCTCCCAATCAAGCTGCTAGCGACACCCGGCCTGGGATTGGCCTCGGCAACCCCATCGACACCCCCGACCCGCTGAACAAGTACAAATGGTGGATCTTGGGGGGAATCGCTCTTGTCTTCGCTATCGCCGCCGGTTTCCTGCTGCGTAAGCCCGTCGAGCCTGTAACAGCCAATCCGCCCGCAACGCAAACCGCTTCGCCTGCTCCCGAGAGGGACGGGAATAGCTTACTTACGGCGCTGAAGGACGAACTGTTCGCACTTGAAACGGACCGCGTGCAAGGAAAGGTCTCGGAAGCCGAATACGGCGAGCTGAAATCGGCGCTGGAACTGGTGCTACGGCGCGCTTTGAGCCGCCAGCCTGCTTAAAGCGCAACCCTTAAGCAGACTCCAGGATGAGGTTGCCGTATGGAGTCGTGTCACCGGTGCGAATGAGCCCAATCGCCTGGGGCACGCGCTTTTTGAAGACGACGTGCGGCTCGAAGGTCGTAGGCACTCCATCCAAAGCCACTGCAAAAGCTGACTGAGTTTGCGGCTGATTGTGCGTGTGGAACTCTTCCGCCATGAATGCCGCTCCTGCGGCAAAATTCTTTCGCACAGCCGCGAGCACATCGAGAACCTGGGGAATATCGTCGACCAGCGATATATCGACTGTCTCAATCATGGGCCAGAATGGGAATCCGCGGTCCGCGATGACCAGCGTGTTGGTGTGCCGGATCCGGCTAAGCAGCGAATTGATCGCGGGATTGAGAATTCCTGTTTTGAGCACGAGCTTCTCTCCAAAATTTACGATTCAACGGCTCGGGATTCGAGCGGACACAACGTATCAGATACGGAAGTGATCCGGCCGCCACTTGGCGATTCGCTTCTTGATCTCCTTCGGAGTCAGGTGCTCGTTGAGCGCCTGAGCGGCGAGAGCTGGCAGCTCGTCATCGGGGGCAAAGCGCAGCGCGACCAGGTGGGCTTCGGTAAGTTCCGAAATGCGGGGACGCAAATCAGGAGGCGCCAGGAGCGACAGGCGGAGCCGCTCTTCCAGGCGAATGATACGGTCCTGGACTCTGAGGGGGTAGGTGCGCATCTTGAAAAGGAGGATCAACAGCGCGGTCGCGACAACGACAAGCCACGCACTGAACCAGTCGCGCTGGTAGTAGAAATGAACAGCGCAAAGAATGATGTTCAGGAGGAGTAAACCGAGAAGCAGGAAGTGGAAGACAGGATCGGTACGGACATGGTTTTGGAGATTCTGCTCTGGCGCGCTCATCGCTTCGGCTCCTTACTCATCACTCATCTTTATAACGGGAACGGCTTTGTACGACGCGTCGGAAGTTGTGTGAGTGGGCTCGCCGCGTGCACGCTCTGCGGGAAAAAGCTCTCAATGAAATATGCGGAGAAATATGCGGAATTACGCGCTCAGAGCGATACACCCCGCTTCCAGGGAATGAAGTCGTTCTGGCCGAGCCCCTCAGCCTTCGTATGTTTCTTGCCGCTCGCCACGTCCAGAATCAGGTCAAGCAGCGCGCTGCCGATCTGTTCGACCGTCGCATCCCCTTGAATGATCGGGCCCGCATCGAGATCGATGATGTCTTTCATCCGCTGAGCAAGGATTGTGTTGGTGGATACCTTGATGACAGGCGCAACGGGATTTCCGGTCGGCGTTCCCAGGCCGGTGGTGAAGACAACGACGTTGGCGCCCGCGCCCACTTGGGCAGTGACGCATTCAACGTCGCTCCCTGGCGTGCATAGAAGATTGAGCCCTGGCGCGGAGGCATACTCCGGGAAATCGAGGACTCCGCGCACGGGAGAGGTCCCGCCCTTGCGCGCAGCTCCGGCAGACTTCATCGCGTCGGTGATCAATCCATCTTTGATATTGCCGGGCGAGGGATTCATCTCGAAGCCGGAGTGGACCGCCTTGGCGCGTGCTGCATAGTCGCGCATCAACTGGATGAACCGCTCACCATCCTCCGCGTTCGCGCACCGATTGATCAGGTTCTGCTCCACGCCGCAGAGCTCGGGAAACTCCGACAGGATCGAACGGCCCCCCACGGCCGCAAGCAGATCGGAGGCATGGCCCAGTGCTGGATTTGCCGAGATACCGGAAAATCCATCCGAGCCTCCGCACTTTAATCCCAATGTCAGATTGGCAATCGAGGTTGGTTCGCGATGTATCTTTTCCGCTTCGACAATACCCTCGAAGGTAGCTCGAATCGCTTGCGAAAGCATGTCCGACTCGAGCCCAGTCTTCTGTTGATCGAAGAGCAAAACCGGTTTCTGGAGCTTCGGATCCCGGGTGCGAAGCTCTTCCATCAGGATGGACGATTGCGCATTTTGGCAGCCCAAACTTAAGACCGTGGCTCCGGCCACATTTGGATGATGAATGTAGCCGGCCAACAAGCCGCAAAGTGCCCGGCTGTCCTGACGTGGCTCTCCGCATCCCCCTTGATGCACCAGGAAACGAATGCCATCGACATTGCGAAAGATACGATCGGATGCCGGCGAGCTCTCGGCGGCCTTTCCGCTGCCACCCGTGATTTGCCGATACTGCTGGACAAGATCACGTACCTGCTGGCGGTACAATTTGGGCTGCCCGTAACCAAGCTCCTCTTCAAAAGCAGAACGCAATGCCTCGACGTTGCGGTTCTCGCAGAAGACGAGCGGGATTACGAGCCAGTAGTTCCTCGTCCCAACCTGCCCGTCTTTTCTCACGTATCCGTCGAAGGTACGCTGAACCCACGCGGAAACGTCGGGAAGGATCCATTGGACGTCGGCATTTTTCGCCGAGAAGCCGGTCGCATCGTGCTGGACATTGCGCGTCGTCAGCAATCCTCCACAGGGGATCGGTTCGCGCACGCGCCCCACTCGGCCGCCGTACATGATGACTTCATCGCCTACGGCGAGATCGAGGATTGCAAATTTTTGTTTCGCCGGGATCTCCGAGATGGGCGCATACACGGTGCCGTTGAAGGACACCGGCTGTCCCGCCGGTAGCGGGGTCAGCGCCACCAAAACATTGTCCCGTGGATCGACTTTTAATACTTTGCCGCCAGCCATTGTTCTCCCATCCAGACTTCGCGCCAGCGCGAGGTGTTCAGTTTCGTACTGCAATCCGGGCTCGGGCGCGGTTAAGCTCTGACCGGATACTATATCGTTTCAAATATAGCCTGATCGAGGAGCAGGCGATTCTCTCGCGAGAAACTGCACGCTATGAATCCTTCTATTTTTGATTTGCAAGGCAAGACCGCAGTGGTCGTCGGCGGTACCACTGGAATTGGGCGGACGCTTTCCCTTGGGCTGGCGGACGCCGGCGCAGATGTCGTCGCGTCCTCACGGAGACCGGAGCAAGTCGCAGAGGTTTCCGCGGAGATCCAGGCAAGGGGCCGCAAGACGCTGCGGCTGACCTCGGATGTACGCGATCGCGGAAGTCTTGTGAAGTTGCGTGACGACATCGTCAAGGCATTCGGAAAAGTCGACATCCTGATTAACTGCGCTGGGATGACAAAGCGAGGCCCCACGATCGACTTCCCTGAAGCGACGTGGAATGACATCGTGGACACAAACCTGACCGGCACGTTGCGGGGCTGCCAGATCTTTGGAGAGCACATGCTCTCGCGCGGTTACGGGCGGATCATCAACATTGCTTCGCTCTCCTCCTTTGTAGGCTTGTATGAAGTTGCCGCGTATGGCGCAAGCAAAGCTGCAGTGGCGTCTCTAACCAAGAGCCTCGCCGTCGAGTGGTCACGACACGGCGTTCTGGTGAACGCCATCGCTCCCGGGGTTTTCCGCACCTCACTCAATAGCGGTTTGCTTGATGGCACGGAACGCGGACGCGAGTTCAAGATCCGTACGCCGATGGGCCGCTTTGGCAATACGCAAGAGTTAGTTGGGGCCGCCGTCTACCTGGCGTCCGATGCGGCATCGTTCGTTGTGGGCGAGGTTCTCACGGTCGACGGCGGCTTTCTCGCGAGCGGCGTCAATCAGTAATCTATTGCGGGACCGCCCTCAATTATGGAGTTGGACTTTCCCGCCCGCGAGTCTGTCCAACTCGGCGCCGGCTAGCAGGAACGCGCCCACACCGTAGACATAGCTCGACGACTGCGTGAACTTCCCTGGCGCCGCGCCCACCGGCTGGATACAGCCGAGCCTTCCATCTGCATAAACATGCGAAAGAATTCCAGCCCATCCTTTCTGGATCACCGGCAAATACGTCGACCGATCCAGGATGCCGTGGTTGACACCCCAGGCAAGGGAATACACGAAAAAGGCCGAACCGGAGACCTCCGGCAGCGGATACGAATCCGGATCCAGAAGCCCGGGCCGCCACAGCCCGTCTGAAGACTGAATTGCGGCGATCTCCTTAGCCATGTCCCTGTACTGGGCGATGAACTGGGGCCGATCCGGATAGGATTTCGGCATTGTCGACAGCACGCGCGCGAGACCGCCCATCACCCACCCGTTTCCTCGCGACCAGAAGATCTTCTGCCCGTTCTCCTCGTGCTTGTCGAGATAAGTCGCATCCCGCGAGAAGAGATGGCTCTGCTGGTCATAGAGCAGCTTCGAGGTAATCCACCATTCGCGGTTCATGTAATCCAGGAACTCTTGGTTCCGTGTGATCTCGCTAAGCGTAGACCAGACGGGGGGCGCCATGAAGAGAGCGTCGCACCACCACCATACCGGCTTGGCTGGATCATCCAGAGTTGCCAGCAGAGACTGAAATTGCGTTTCAGTCGGCTCGAGCATTTGCTTGTCGTGGAAACGGGAGTAGAGCCAAAGATAGCTCTGCCCGATTGCCTGGTCGTCGGCATGGATCTTCCGTGGGCCCAATTGCCACTGATAGTGACGGCCCACACTGAGAACATAGTCTCTGTGTTTGGCGTCTCCCAAGGTGTCCGATGCTGTAAGTAGGCCGATGTAGAGCGCCGCGAAAGTCCAGTCACGACTGGGCGTCCCAGCCAACCGGGAGAGTTGCCAGTCGGCAACCTTCCGCATCGCATGGCGCACATCCGCTTGCTTCAACCGTGGTGAGAGATCCGAAGCCAATGGACCGGGATTCTCAGGAGAGTCGCCGGGTTGGATACTTGCCGACGGAGCGGCAGCGTTCGTTTGTGCCTGCACCTGAGAGGTGAGGAGACCAGGAGCGCAAAAGAGCATCAGCGGTATACAGCGGCGTAGCGAAGAGCGCTTCAACATGCGAACAGTGTAAGACCCGCTCACTGAAGAAAGATCGGACCTGTACCCCATGCCGGGACACTCTATTCGATAAGCTTCAAGAGCTTGTCTACGTGCTGGCGTAACTCCGCGACTTCTTCCTTGAGCGTCACAACTTCCGTTTCGAGGAAAGCAAGCCGTTCGCCTTCGGCACCAAACACAGCGGTCGCGGCAGACTGGACCGCCTCTACAATCTCCGGCTCACCCGAAAGCAAATGGCCGATGCGAGGCTCCTTCGTGCCGGCCTGCCGGGGCAGTGTCTTGACCAGCGGCGGATCACGCTGCATCAACCGATCGAGGACCGCCTGCACATCGCGTAGCTCTTCAAAGCGAAACATGCGCTCCGTGCGGCCCCGCAGTTCGCCTACAGTCTGTGGACCGCGCAGGAGCAGAACATCCATGACTGCAATTTCGCCGCGCGTGAAGTTGAAGGCCTCCTGCATCCGATGCTCGTATTTCGCAACGCGGCTGTCGCCACCGCGGACCGGGGCGGCAAGCCCAAGGTCCTCCAGCCGGTGCAGCGCCTGCCGAACGGCGTCCTCATCGGTCTGCATCACCGGCTCTCGATTGTTCTTCTGATTGCAGGCATTGACCAGAGCATTCAGAGAGAGCGGGTAGTATTCAGGCGTGGTGATTTCCTTCTCGATGAGAGAACCAAGAACGCGGGCCTCGACGGAGCTCAAGACGATGGACATGACTGGATCTATTACATCACTTCGCCGCATTCAGAGATGCTCACGAAGGTCCCGGCGCGGTGAGCCTGCGTATGTTCATATACTTATAACGAATGTTATTGACGATCTCGACCACCCACCAGCCCGCGACCGATCTGGGATTTCTACTCCACAAGAATCCAGGCAGAATTCAGGCGGAAGAGTTTTCTTTTGGCAAGGCGCACGTCTTCTATCCGGAAGCGACGGTGCAGAGTTGTACAGTCGCCGTTTTGCTTGAAGTGGATCCGATTGCTTTGGTTCGTGGACGTCGTGGACCGGCCGGAGAAGGCGGCCAACTTGAGCAATACGTGAACGATCGACCGTACGCCGCAAATTCATTCCTCAGCGTGGCAATCGGCCGGCTATTCTCGAGCGCTCTCGCAGGAAAAAGCAAGGAACGCCCTGAACTCGCACAAACACAGATGCCGCTGAAAGCTTCCCTGCCCGCAATAGCCGCGCGAGGGGGTGAGGACGTGGTTCGAAGGTTGTTCGAACCGCTGGGGTACTCGGTAAGCCTCAACGGGTCTCTTCTGGATACCGAGTTTCCGCAATGGGGCAAGTCACCCTACGTCTCTCTTGAGATGGCAGGAACGGTGAGATTGCAGGACTTGCTGACCCACCTCTATGTGCTGATCCCCGTCCTTGATAACGAAAAACATTATTGGGTGGGTGAAGATGAAATTGACAAGCTGCTACGGCGCGGCGAAGGGTGGTTATCGCAACATCCGGAAAAGGAACTGATTGTCTCGCGGTATCTCAAACGTCAGAGAAGCCTGACGCGTGAGGCCCTATCGCGACTGATTCCGGAGGAACCGCTAACAGAGGACTCCCAAGAAACCACGCCCAATGAGGAAGAGCAGAAAGTTGAACAGCCTCTCGGCTTACACGAACAGCGAATCGGCAGCGTACTCTCTGTACTTCGTGGGCTGGCAGCCAAACGCATCCTGGACCTTGGTTGCGGTGAAGGCAAGTTACTCCGGCAGTTGATAGAAGACCAGCAATTCGAGAAGATTGTTGGGATGGACGTAGCCTGGCGTTCCCTGGAGGTCGCCAGGGACCGGCTGCATCTCGATCACCTCCCGGAGCGACAGCGAGAACGCATCCAGCTGATCCAAGGGTCGCTGACCTATCGTGATCAACGGCTGAGCGGCTTCGATGCAGCAGCCGTGATCGAGGTGATCGAGCACCTCGATAAGCCAAGACGCGCCGCGTTTGAACGTGTCCTGTTTGAGTTTGCCCGGCCAAAGAACGTGGTTATCACCACGCCAAATGCCGAATACAACTCTCTCTTCGATTCGCTGCCCGCTGGCCAGTTTCGCCATCGGGATCATCGGTTCGAATGGACACGCTTGCAGTTCGAGAGATGGGCCAAGCAGAACGCTGAGCGATTCGGGTATCAAGTCAGCTTCCTGCCGATTGGCCCGGACGATCCCCTTCATGGTCCACCGACCCAGATGGGAATATTTTCCCTTCAGACGACGTAGAACAAAGTACACCATCGGATCTCGCCCGTGAAACTTGGAATCCCGGAACTTTCACTAGTGCTCTTGGTTGGTCCTTCGGGTTGCGGCAAATCGTCATTTTGCCGCAAACATTTTCTGCCGACGGAGGTTGTCTCCTCCGATTTCTGCCGCGGCCTAGTCGCAGATAACGAGAATGACCAAGCGGCCACGGGAGACGCGTTCGATCTCCTCCACGCGATCGTTCGCAAGCGGCTGGCGCGCGGCAAGCTGGCCGTCGTCGATGCTACGAATGTGCAGCCGGAGAGCCGCAAGCCGCTCATCGAACTTGCAAAGGAATATCACGCCTTTGCGGTCGCCATTGTGTTCGATTTATCCGAAAGACTATGCCACGAGAGGAACGCTGGCCGGCCTGACCGTCAGTTCGGGCCACATGTCGTACGCAATCAGTCGCAACAACTTCGCCGCTCGTTCCGGGGGCTGGAGCATGAGGGCATTCGTTACGTGTACAAATTCTCGTCCCCCGAGGAAGTGGACGCTGCCGTCATCGAGCGTCAGCCGCTCTGGAATAACCGGCGCAACGAACATGGTCCCTTCGACATCATCGGCGACGTACATGGCTGTTTCGACGAGCTCAAGGAGTTGATGACGGCCCTTGGCTACACAATTGAGGCTCACGGCGAGAGCTATGCAGTGGAAGCGCCGGATGGCCGCAAACCGGTGTTCGTGGGGGATCTCGTAGACCGAGGGCCGGGAACTCCCAATGTTATTCGGCTAGTTTCCTCGATGGTGCAGGCTGGTCAAGCCTTCTGTGTTCCGGGCAATCACGATGTAAAGCTGGTGAAAGCGCTAAGAGGCCGGGATGTCCAACTGACGCACGGTCTCGCCGATTCCATTGCTCAACTCGGCGCTGAATCAGAATCCTTTCGCGCGGATACAGCAAAATTTCTCGACGGGCTCATCAGCCACTATGTCTTCGATGACGGGAAGTTAGTCGTGGCCCATGCTGGCCTCAACGAATCAATGCAGGGGCGTGGATCCGCGAAGGTGCGGGAGTTTGCGCTTTACGGAGAGACAACCGGAGAGACAGATGAGCTCGGCTTACCGGTGCGATACAACTGGTCGGCGGATTATCGCGGCCGGGCACTCGTCGTCTACGGCCATACACCTGTCCCCGAACCGCTGTGGTTGAACAACACCGTCAACATCGATACAGGCTGCGTCTTCGGTGGGCGGCTAACGGCATTGCGGTACCCTGAGCGCGAGATCGTATCAGTGGCGGCTCATGCAACCTATTACCAGTCGAGACGTCCATTTCTGCCCCAGGCCGAAACCTCGGATCGTGCGCCGCAGCATGCAAGCGACGACGTGCTTGACCTAGCCGATGTCATCGGTAAGCGCCTCGTGGACACGCGTCTTTTGCCTCGTATTACGATCCGCGAGGAGAATGCCGTTGCGGCTCTCGAGGTGATGAGCCGGTTCGCGGTCGATCCCAAATGGCTGATCTATCTGCCTCCGACAATGTCGCCCCCCGAGACGACACAGCAACCGGGATTGCTTGAACAACCGCAGGAGGCGTTCGCTTATTACCGCAATCAAGGCGTCCCGCGCGTTATGTGCGAGCAAAAGCATATGGGATCCAGGGCGATCGTGGTTCTCTGTCGAGACGAGAAGATCTCCCGGGATCGTTTTGGTGTCGTCGAACCTGCGCTTGGAGCCGTTTACACCCGAACCGGACGTCCTTTTTTTACCGACCAAAGTCTTGAGACCGAATTTCTCATTCGTTTGCAGCGGGCTGCGGAGCAAGCCGCCTTCTGGAGCCAACTCGGTACAGATTGGATTTGTCTCGATTGCGAGCTGATGCCCTGGTCTCAAAAGGCTCAGCAACTGCTGCTCCAGCAATATGCACCAGTAGGAACCGCCGGTGTGCAGGCGCTCTCCGCGGCGAAGGCTCTCTTAGCAGAAGCAATCCCACGAGTTCATGATCTCGAAGAACTCTCCTCCCGCACCGAACAAAGGCTCAAGGCGGTCAAACAATACGTTCGCGAGTATCACCGTTATTGTTGGCCGGTGGCGTCGATTGGTGACCTGAAGCTCGCTCCATTTCATCTGCTTGCAAGCGAAGGCGCCGTACATACGGATAAGACACACATATGGCATTTGGAGACGATCGGGAAGCTGTGCGCCGCAGACGAACAGTTGTTGGTGCGCACTCCATTTCAAGCGGTTGACTTGAACGACTTGGAAAGTTGCGCCGCTGCGACTCGATGGTGGACAGAGTTGACGACCGGGGGAAACGAGGGCATGGTCGTCAAACCGGCGGACTTTCTCGCGAAGGGAACCAAAGGTTATGTGCAACCTGCCATCAAGTGCCGGGGAGCCGAATACCTTCGGATCATCTATGGGCCCGAGTACCTGCTTCCTGAGAACTTGGAACGGCTTAGATCTCGAGCAGTCGGAGCCAAGCGATCACTTGCGAGCAGGGAGTTCGCTCTTGGGATTGAGGCGTTGGATCGATTTGTCCGTAAGGAACCACTGCGCCGTGTGCACGAATGCATTTTCGGAGTGCTCGCGCTTGAGAGTGAACCGGTAGACCCACGACTGTGATCGCAATTTCCAGTCGCACGCGCTGAACGAACGCTCCGTGCAGGCCGCACAAGCGAATGCTTGAACACTTTCGAACGTATTCTGATTGAGACTGCCCGTTCCTCGTTCTGGCGGAGGAATGCGAGAACACACGCGACAATGCTGTAAGGGAGGAAATCAAGGGTGGGCGATTCCGTCAGTCCAGCGAAGAACCGGCTTACACCAAGTCGACTGCAACCACCTCGTGCAGCGTGATCGAGGGCACGTCCACGACGACAAAATCTGCTTGCACGCGGTACGGGGTTGTCTTTCCCGCTACCAGCAAGCGCGTTTCCTTAACATGCCGGCCTGCGGGAATGCGCATCCTAACGGTCTGACCTGAGATCGGAAACAGCTCCCGCACGGGGCCCTTCATCATCATCGGGTTCGTGAGGTTGACGAGGTGAGCCGTCATCGAATTCTGCTGGCCCCAAATCGAGACGTCGATCACGCCTTTGCCCTCGACGGTAAGCGGGGCGGGCTCGTTCGTGGCCCAAACCACTGCGTTGCGCAGCAGCTTGGCGTGATCCACATCGAGGACCTCCCAAAAGATACGATCGATATCCATCGGGAAATAGACGACGCGCCCTTGGCCTACCTGGCGCACGTAGACTCCCGGATCGCGAGTCCCTCCAGGCCGGACAAAAACCTCCTCCATTGGTAGGTCGGGATAACTGGGAACGATTCTGAGCGGCGGGGGCACGCTTTCTCCCGACGGCTTCACGATTAACATGTTGGTGGCGTTGACGATCCGCGGCGTATCTTCGAAGCCCGTCAGTAACGGGTGATAGTGGCCTGTAGTTGGATCTTTCTCGAGCGTCAGATACGAATTCAGCATCGGCCCTTCGCTCTTGCCTGTGAAGGAGGCTCCGAAAACAGATGACAGACCAAACTCCTGCCGGCGCACGCCCCACTCATCGTAGAGGGAGGTCTCATAGGTAGCGATCACACTACCGCCACGTTCGACAAATTCGTGGATTTGAGTGCATTGCTCTGTCGAGAGCGCGGCAATATTGGGCAGGATCAGAGTGCGGAAACGATCCAGATGCGCCTGATCGAGCAGGCGATCGTGCACCATCTCAAATGGAATGCGCGCTTCGACCAGGGATTGGTAGAAGCCCAGCGCCGGTTCTTCCACCTTTGCGTGCGCGTTCTCTCCACCGTAGAACGACGCGGTTTGCTGGGAGTACACCATCGCAACCCGCGCGTAGTTCTGCTCGTTGCGCAGATAGGCCTGGTTCGCATAATGCCACTGGTACAGCTCCGCCACGACCGGAAGCCAACGATCGTCGATGACTTTGGCGTTGAACTTGGTAAACCAGGGACGTAGACCCTGCGCCATGCCGTCTGCGACCCAGAGCCGGATCTCGTCTCCGTTTTGCACGGAATCCTTCCAGCGATTCGGATCGTCGAAGCCCATGCTGAAGATGCCGGCGATCGCCTTGTTGCCCAGAGTGGCACGATACTCTTTACCGTTTTTCCCGTTGGCCCATGGCAACATCAGACCTGTGCGGCTTTGGCGGTCGGCGAAAAGCGTGGGAGCCAGATCCCCAATGGTCTTCATATCAAGCCTGCTGAGCGCTCCGCCGCCCGCGTTCGCAATATAGCTGGCGTTCGGATTAAGCTCTTTGATTTTGCCGTCCCAAAGGCGCCACAGCTCGAAGAGCCTCTTCTGTTCCCACACGATGAACTGGCGCCGGGCAGCGTCTTGCGGATTGCTGGTGCGCGGAAGCTCAAGGCCGCTGAATTCGCGAAAGTTTTGCTGGCAGTGCGTGCAGTAGCACATTCCCGAACCGGCCCATCGGTTGGTGAAGATGCCATCCACCATGTACTTCCTCATGATCTCCTCGTGCACCGAGGTCATGAAGTCAAAGTTGTAAGGCCCGAGAGCGCACGTGATCCACAGTTCAGGATCGGAGGGATGGCGGCGCGGCTTGCCTTTGGCATCCACCGCGATCCAATCTGGATGCGCATCGTAGACGTCCTGGCGGCAGGCATGCGAATCCGTTCTGGCAACAACATTCATGCCCTGTTTGCGGCAACCTGCGGTGAAGTCGCCAAATGCATCGCGATCGCCAAGCCAAGCGCTGCGATGGTGCAGCGGAATCTGAGTGGGATAGAAGGCTGCCACTCCTCCGGCACTCAAGCAAGCAGCATCCGCGTGAATCTTCTGAAAGTAGTCAAGCCAGAAGGGCAGACTGTAATTTCCGGGGTCGTCTTCGACGAAGGCTACCTGCGCCCATCGCATTGGGCGGCCATACCACGCGGCTGTTGCAGCCGCAGGAGCCCCTGGTTCTGCTGGCAGCATTGAGGCGTTTACTTTCTGCTCTGCTTCCAATCCGATCAGGCAGGCCGCAGTCACACCAGCGGCCTGCTTGAGAAAATCCCTGCGGGAACTCTCCATCGATGACTCCCATCTGCTGGAACCAAGGTTTGCACAATGCTCGCTGGCTTAGAGTCGTGCCATGCTGCGCCAATGCAAAGATATGCGATGGTCCAGAGGTCGGGCAACAGAATCGTACGATAGAGATGCTCATCACAATTCCGCAGTGACTGAGGCGGATCTGATTGGTGGTTTCGAATTACGTATGTGTTGGCTTCGCACGAGGCGACTAAGCCCCAACGAACGACTCTGAATGATCCTTCGGGACAGCTATGGCATCCGGCTTATGCAGCACATCCATTACTTGCTGATACAGCCGGTTGCGCAAATCGAAGCGGTCCGAGGCGCGCGTGACGTAACGTACGATAATGTCGACGCTCGACCCCGAAGGCCGCAGATTCACAGCCGGGTTTGCGCTGAACTGATTCAACCCGACAAGCTTGGTAGTCCTCTTCCACTCCTGCTCGGCAACCTCAGTGTCATGTGCTGTCTCTCGCAGCACTGACTGACGAATGAGCTCAGCCGTTGCGCGGAGATCCACGGATACAGGCACACTGATGGAAAACTCGTCCCACATCCACTGCCCATTGGTTGAGAAGTTGAAGTACTGTCCGTGGATGGCGAAGCTGTTGATGAAGGCGACTCGACGCCCGGTTGGATGTCCAATATCCGTCCAGTTGCCTGTCTCGAGCATCGTGGTCCGGAACAAGCCGATCTCTACGACTTCGCCACCTACTCCATTGATCTCAACCCAGTCGCCAACCCGGACTCCGTTCTTCCCCATGAGAACGAACCAACCCATAAAAGCGAGGATGAAGTCTTGAAGGGCCACTGTCAGCCCGGCAGTGGCCAGTCCTAGGATGGTTGGCGTCTGCCGTGGAGTCCCAAACAGAATCATCAGGACAAGCACGGCACCCAACGCCTGAAAGCTGAGCGTGAAGATGGTCCGAAGCGTTTGCATGCGCCGTCGATCTAGCCCTGGGCGTTCGAGCAAACGGACAAGCACCCAATCGCACAGGATGACGCAGATGAGAACGAAAGCGATTTCCGCGAGAGATCCCAAGATGAGGTGCACCAGGATGCGACGCTGAAGGAGCAACTGAGCAGACCATTTGCCGTAGGCTGCAGCGAGCTCCTGCTGTGTTTGGATTCGATCGTCGTAGATACCGAGAATCTGGTTCTGTTCGCTCCTTCGTTTTATGTCCGCGAGTCTTGCCAAGCTGGTTGGCTGTGCGCCGACGGCTGAAGATGGCGCCCGATCCGCCTGCGCTGCAAGGGTGTTGTGTTCGGCAGTGAGCCGAGCTATGTCCGCCTCCGTCTGTTGCAGAGCTTGCTGGATCAGTTCATAACGGCTCCGTTGATTCATCCAGGCCTTGATGCGGCCTGCCAGGGTGCCATATTGCCCTGCTGAGAGAACGGCCGTTTGACCATCGCCGTGGGACGCAGCGTCATATTTCTGCATGGACGCTTCATGTGTGGCGAGTTCTTGCTGGATTTTCGTCCGCTCGTCTCCAGTTGCACGGGCAAGGTCCTGCTGCGCGTCTGCAAGCTGATCTGAATCGAGTCCGAGTTGGGCCTTGGCGATTTCGAGATCGGTCGAGTCCGCGGCCGGCTGCGTGCCCTTGGTTTCGGAGCTTGCCGGGGTACTGGAGGCGGCTGTGAGGCTCTGCACCAGAGCCTGGTCTTCTTTCACAGTTTGCTGAAGCCTGACCACCCTTTGCGAAAGACCAACCGCTGCTCCCGAAAGAGCCGCGCGATGAGTGCTCGCTTGCCGCAACGCCGAGGCAAATGCCTGATCGACTTCATGGTCTGCCAAGCGTTCTGCTTCGCGCGCGTAATTTGCTTCTTCAGCACTGACCGCAAGGGGAGCGAGAGCCTGAGCGGTTTGCCAGGGACTCAGATCGACCAGGTTCTTCTGGCTTACTGGCGAGCCGGATGCCTGGCGCTGGCTTTTAAGAAAAGGAAGATGTGCCATGGCGTCGCGTGTGGTCCAACGGAAGACCACGCATAGCCCTAGCAGCGCGAACAAAGCGACAAGCAACATGACCCTTGCTTGACCGAGACTTCGTCTCTTTGCCGCGGCGGTCAGCTCATGGGGGGAGAGGTGGATCGCCATCCGTCCATTGTCGCAGCTTTGCCGCGTTTTTAGGCTTGCGGAATCAGGCACCAAGGTCCAAGAGAGCTCGCACACATGCCACAAATCGGGCATTGACTATTACGAGAGAAGTCCCACAGCAGTTTTCTAATATCAGAGCGATGAGTGAATCCGTAAAAAACTTCTTCAGGTCTTTTTCGCCTCAGGCTGTGAAGGTGGCGACGCAGTGTTTCGGGTAAATGTCTGGAGCAAGCCTTCAAGGAAGGCAAAGAACACATCTACGGCATATCCCACCAGGAAAGCGATGGCCAACGGTGGTATCGATGCACCTTGCGTGATGGTGAAGTTGTTGAACAAACCTACCACGGCGCCTCCGATTGCCGCGATGAGAAATCGAGCGGAATTGGCCGAAGAGGGCGTGAAGGTCCGGGCACTCATCTGCTGTTCAAAACTGCGAAGCAGATAAGCACACGTCCCCAGCAGTGCATATAAAACGGGGAGAATGCACGTGGTGATTGCACCATAGAAGAACGACACGTCATCGAGAACCGTCTGGGCAAAATATCTAACGTCCTGGTAGACGGTGGTTCGCTCGTCTGCAGCCTGAGCAAGATTCGGCAATCCCGCAGGCAATTGAAAGACCCTGTGCAGTTCGGCAGGATCCTTCCGGATCCGGGCGCATGGGTCTTTTTCGATTCCAAGAACGAGGACGTTCAATTGCCGGGCGCGCGCATCGATCGAGCGAATCGTGGAAGCGTACTGCTGGAGTTCGGTAATCACGTCGTTTTCGCCCAAGCCTGGCGGGAGCGGACCACCCGGACCGCTGGCAGCCGGGACAACGGGGAGGGTACAAGGAGGCAATGAAGATGACCCCGCGGGAGCGGCGAGCTGCGGAGGTCCGAGTTGCGCTCTGAGTTTCACGGCGAGATCGTTCGCGGTAGCAATGTCTGAGCGGATGGCGCTCGAGATTGCAGACCCGACAAAGCTGGCCACGGAAAATGGAACAATCAGAATGGCCAAACAGAGGGCAACCCTGAGATAGCCGCGGATGGTGGAGACGGTTTGACCGGAGGAGGCCGCCAGGCTTGCGGCGGTAACGGGTTTGGCTAACGCGGCAAGCTTCGTAAGGGCTGTGATCAGGTTCGCGGCCGTTTCCTGGGTCCATCCCGCGGTTATGGCTGCTCTAGCGTGCAGTACGTGATCGCGAGTGGCGTCATCCACTGCGATACCGGATTCGGCCGCATACTTGAGCAGGCGCTCGGCATCTCTGAGGGCCTCCACGAAATAGGCTGGGGGCTCGGTGAAAACCGATGAACGCGGGGTTTCATCCGTCGAAGGGGCAAATGTGACAGGCGCGGTAACCGTCGGCTCCGCAAGATCGGACGCATTGACAGTCTCAACGTCCACGAATCCGAAACCTCCCGTCAGCCCAATTGCTGGGCGCGAGCGCAATCGTATCTCTCATCCGAGGCTTTGGACAAAGAAAATTTACGAAGGCTCGGGACCGTTCTTTCCGCTTTGGTGCCTGATAGCGCAAGAGGAGATCTAGGCTGCTGCGACTACGACTGAAGCTTGGTCTTCACAGGCGCCATCGGCATACTGCGCAAACGTGTTCCCGTAGCCGCGAAGATAGCGTTCCCGACTGCAGGCGCCAAGCCAACAATGCCCGTCTCCCCTGCTCCCGCGGAAGGCAGGTCTTTGCGATCGATGAGAATGACTTCGATCTGAGGAGTATCGCTGAAACGCGGCACGCGATACTGAGCGAAGTGCGGGTTGAGAATGCGTCCATTCGCAAACTCAATGGCTTCAAAAAGAGCGCCGCCAATTGCCTGAACAATTGCGCCGGAGATTTGGTTGCGCAGACCGTCCGGGTTCACGATCGCGCCCGATTCCCAGGCTTGAACGACCCGAACGATCTTTACTTTCTTGCTGACGGGATCGACCTCTACCTCGGCGCAGGTGGCAACATGACCTCCCTTGTCGACACCGCCCGCAATCCCAAAACCTCGCTCTGGCGTGGATTTGCAACCGGCCCAATCGAACCTTTCTGCCGCCGCCTCAAAAGCAGCACGCAGGCGCACATCGGCGACGTTCTTCAAACGGAATTCCAACGGGTCCATCTGAATCGCGTGGGCCATTTCGTCCATATGCGACTCTCGTGCAAAGTGGTTGGCGGTCGCGGCGAGCCCACGGTAGGAGCCCTGACGCAGCGGCGATTGGGTCGGGTGATATTGGATAAGTTGATTGGGGACTCCGTAGGGGGTGGCAATCGCCGCGGGACCCGAATTGTAGTTGTGATGCTCCCAGGCGACCAGACTTCCATCGCGACCGGCACCGCTCTTGATCTCGATCAATCCCGCGGGGCGGAAGTATGCCCACGTAAACTCCTCTTCGCGAGTCCAGACCACTTTTACAGGCTTGCCGGCGGCTTTGGAGAGGCGCGCAGCCTCGATGGCTGCATCGCCCGTATGCTTGCCGCCGTAACCGCTTCCCATATCGGGTTGGATCACTCGCACTTTGGCGCCCGGAAAGGACTCAGCCAGTTCGTCGCGGACGCCGAAGGGCCGCTGCGTCCCAGTCCACACGGTGAGCTTTTCGCCTTCCCATTGGGCCACGGCGGCGCGCGGCTCAAGAGGTGCATGAGCGATGTACTGGACGGTGTACTGCTGCTGGAGCTTGATCTCGGCACCAGAGAGTGCATTCGCCACCGACCCTAATATGTATTGCGTTCCTTCGCCACGTCGATCCGACTCGGGATTTTTCTTCAAGAAGTCAAACAACTCCTGATTCGAGGGCTGGGCGGGAACGTTCCATTTTGCCTGAATCTTGGAGAGTGCCTGTTCCGCGGTCCAGCTGTCCGCAGCCACGACTCCAGTGAAATCGCCGTCGCGTACGACTTTGACCCCAGGCATCTTTTCCGCTTCGCTAACATCGAGCGATACGAGTGCCGCTTTGAATCCGTCGGGGCGAAGAACCTTCCCGAACATCATGCCGGGCGACGCAATATCGGAGGGGTACTTGTGTCTCCCGGTCATGAAATCGCGGCCGCCGGCCTTGGCAACAGGAGTTCCCGCGATCTTCCAATCCTTGGCAGGGGTCAATGAAGGGTCCACGGAGACGGCCGTTACGAGTTTTTCACCACGAGTAAGTTGACCGTAGCTGATGGACCCGGTCTGGGCCGAGCAGATGACTTTGCCCTGGGCTGTCTTCAGAGTCGACGGTTCAACCTTCCACTGGCGGGCAGCCATTTCTATCAGCGTTTGCCGGGCGGCCGCAGCCATTGTTCGCAGTTGCGGGCCCATCGTTGGGGTTGAGCGGCTCCCGAAGGTCCCCATATCCCAGGGCGTAAGGTCGGTGTCGCCCATGACCATCGTGATGGCATCGAAGGGAACAGTGAGTTCCTCGGCCACAAGTTGCGCCAGAGAGGTCCGGATATTCTGCCCTACTTCGACCTTCCCGGTGTAGACCGTAACACTGCCATCTGCTGCAATCGAAAGCCACGATGCTATGTCCTTCGGCAACTCGTGGTTCCCATAGCCGCGGCCCGACTCCTGCGAAAATGCAGGCGCACCGGTGAGGCACACCAGCAGGCCACCGCCAAAAATCTTCAGAAAATCGCGGCGGTCCAGACGAAAAGATTCTAAGTGGGCGCCGTTTGCGGCGAGACCATCGTGCACGAACTCGGGGCTGCGGGTGTTAGAGGCAGTCATCGGTTTGACTCCCTTTGCTCTGTCCCCCGTTGTCCGGCACTCTGAATCTGGGAAGCCCGGTGAATGGCTGCCAGAATGCGCGGATACGCCCCGCAGCGGCAGACGTTCCCATCCATGTGCTGCACGATCTCTTTGTCTGTAGGCCGGGGAATGGCACGAAGGAGCGCTGTGGCTGCGAGAATCATGCCCGATGTGCAATAGGCGCACTGGAAGGCGCCTTCATCCAGAAACGCCTGCTGAACCGGGCTGAGGCTCCCATTCTGCTCCAGACCTTCGATGGTCGTGATCTTCTTGGCGACGACCGAGGCCGCAGGGGTCAAGTAGGCGCGAGCCGCATGGCCATTCACCAAAACAGTACAGGCTCCGCATTGGCCCTCGCCGCAGCCGTACTTCGTACCGGTAAGATTGAGCCTGTTGCGCAGAACAGAGAGCAGGCTCTCTCCATCTGGCACGCTCACACGCCGGTCAGCTCCGTTGAGACTCAGAACGATTTCACTCATACAGCTCCTAAAACGGCTGACGAGAACTTACACCGCAGGATACGCCAACTAAAGGCCGATTTGAATCACTCACGTTCGGGCCTTAGGAATGCTGCATCGGACGAAGGTGACGAGGCACACAGCAGAGCGGTCTGATCGGTAACCACATGGCAAACGATCTGGACAAAAATTCAGATCAGAGATGTATCCCAGACCGCTATGAGTCCGACCCATAGCAAAACGAAAGCGGCCTTTAAGGGCCGCTTTCGTTTGGATCGTAATGAACTCTTGCCTGTGGTCTATTAGTTATTGGACTGCTGCAGGAGTTCGACTTGGTGCTCTTGCTCAACTCTTGGCTGCCGCACGGCGGTCAAGCCGTTGTCGCTCAGAAGGAATAGCGTTCCGGTATCCTCCTTCGAGATACGCTGCTTCACTTCCGGGACAGCGGCGAGCAAGGACGACCTGGATGGCGAAGAAGTGTCGATCACTCGGTAGTCTTGTGCCTTCCGTGTAGGTTCCACAAAAGTAGCGGTTGCATTTAAGAGCAGACCGGTTTCGCCAATTGATTCGGCGTTGTCGGCATTCGTTATGGCCGGTGCGGCGATGAGTACAGGCTTCTTTGCGTGCCTGAAGTCCAGCGTAGCGTAACCTGAGTTATCGCGGAAGCGAATCAGTTCCGCCGAGCCTGCGATGTCCCGTACAAAGTCATAGGACGTCGTCGCAGCGATCGATACGCCTCCGACCGCTTTGATTTTCGCAGGGTCAGTCACATCGAGAATAGCGAGCCTTTGCCCATCATTCTGCTCAAGGTACAGGAAGGACCTTCCGTCTCCGGTGTCATACAGGAACATTGCTTCGCTAACAGCCTGGGCCGCCTCGGGTAAGTCCATGGGCGATTCCACGATAATGTCTTTAGAGTGGGACGCGACGGCCGCCTGTGCACTCAATACTGTTGTGAATACTGCTGTGGTCAGCATTGCGCTGAATACTCGTTTCATTGTGATTCTCCTTCTGTAACTTGCCAGTTTCTCTGGCGACATGGTTAGCTTCGCTCTTGTTCGACCTATTCGTCCAAGTAGAAATTGTTATCTCGAATAAACCCGCAATTGCTGCTCGCGGACGCAGCACTTCTGTGCAGGCGAGAACGGGCCAAGTATTAGCTGTGGTTATGGGGAATAACAATTAGCTGGGGTTGGGATTCGCCCGAACTCAAATGTATCGTTGTGTAATCGAGGATCCGCAAAATCCCAGTAATTGTCCTATGCCTCATACAGGAAATAAAGACGGTTCGAATCCTTCACCCATCTTTTTCGCATCCACCTCTACCAGGGACCGCGATAAAAAGTCGGCCTGCTTCTGATCGTCTCCCTCCAAGACAATTCGATCTCCCGCAACCACCAGGGCTTCAAGGGCTTCAACTGTCTTGTCGGTAGGAAGTTCGGGGCCGCTCATCCACCGCATCACCGCCTGCATTCGGCGCTCTTTCTCCTTACGCCGCCTAGTCCACAAGGATGCCTGTTGCAGCCTTTAATCGCTTATCATCTCTGTCTCCCTCTTGCCTGCACAAATGATTTGATACTGAGGCATGATTCACGACGATGAAGTGTTTTTATAATCGTGATAGCGTCAGCTAATCAGGAGACCGCGTGGAATTCCGTCACATTCTTATCCGTCGCTGAAACCCTTCACTTCGGTCGGAGCGCTCGGCTTCTCAACCTCAGCCAACGGAGAGCATACTCTCTCCATCTGGCACGCTCACACGCGGTCAGCTCTGTTGAGACTCAGAATGATTTCACTCGTACAGTTCCC
>DASYBJ010000473.1:0-4296 GCA_036500845.1 Acidobacteriaceae bacterium | reverse complement strand
GGATTTGGAAGGTCATGCCACCACCTGCTGTCCGATAGCCCGCAGCTTCCGATTGATCTCGCGCCGCTCGCAGCGTCGCGGTTGAAATTCCTGATAGGCTGTCACGCGCTCGAGCGCCTCCCGGAGTTCCTTGATGTCGCGAGTGCCTCATGGCTCCCTCTGGCATCCAGCCAACGCCGCAGCGCCGCGGCCATCGTTCCCAATTCTTCGAACGGAAACCCGTAGCGGTGATGGTCCAGCCGTTGCAAATACGCTACGGCTCCGGCGCATTCTTCTCCCGGCGCCGCTCCTCTCCCGCCCGTGCACACCGGCAGAGCACGCCGCGGCTCCTGAGGCAGAATCTCTTCCAGTCGAATGTCCACTCGCCAGTTGGCCGTGAAGTCGTATTCGTGGCGGAATGATTCCCGTGAGTGCAGCCGGAAACGGGATAGCAACCTCTCGTGCAGGTTGTCCTCAAGGCTGATGCCCCCCAGATATGCAATCCCGTAATCCTTGCCCTGGATGCGGAAGCAATGCAGGTGCTCGCCACTCCAGTCGAAAGCGATCTGAATATATTCATGGAGTTGGGCGATGCTGGTCTCGCTTGAAATTAACAAGCGCCGCCAGATCATCGGGCTGATCCCGGCCAGCACGAGGCGCAATTGGTAGATCGTAGTTGGTGGCTGAAGAAGTTGCGTCATCCCAGGAGGTTAACCAGTCTGGCTTCTCCCCCCAATGTTCCCCCCGGAATCGAATGCTCTCCTTAATGGGTAGAAATAGGTAGCAAAAACTGCGATTCGGTAGGCAATTAGTAGAACCCGACGCGCTTATTCCTAATCAGTAGAATCTTCCGTAACTCGTAGAATGGTCGGAGCCGTGGGTAAGGTTTCGCCAGCGTTGCCGGGCAGGTGAAGTTAGGCAAGCCTCCCACCACCACCGCGTGTTCTGAGGCCAAACTTCCCTTTACCGTCTGAGGCAATCTCCAGTCGCGCTTCAGACAAGAAAACTGTCGATAGAGCCCGTGCCATTTTATCTACAAATTAAGGACGAATTCGCAAAATTAAGGGAAATACTGGGCGTTGAGGAGAAAGGTATTTCCTTTCGAATCAGTGCCGGCGTTCTACGAATTAAGAGAAACCGACAGCCGTTATGACCGCCGGCAGATGTCGTGGTCGTGCGATTCATCCGCCTCGTCGGCTGCAGAGAGCTCCGAGATCGTTTACACGATGTCGGAGATCAAATGGTGTATGTCCGACGAACGTTCTACGACATTCACGTAGCCAAAGTTACTTCGATCCTCGGCGGGCTACCTGACTTGTCGACTGATACGGCAACTAAGGCCACGCCAAGGCAGCTATGGGTGGCGTGTTCGTTTCGCATATAGACCCAGAAAAGCAATACAGCCGATGATTGCCGGGAAGATCACTAGATGCACGACGCCGGGATAGGTCTTGCTGAACGCCACACAGAAGAACACCGCGCCTCCGTTAGCGAAGGCTAGTATCAAGAACAATCTGCTTTTTGCCATACCGAACCTCCACGTTACGTCTTGGGCGGCGCCCGATCACAACCCAGGCGTCGTACTTACTGTTTCGCAGTTTCGCGACCCGGAAATCAAGTCCCTGTGCCTTCGCGGGTTGAACGAGATCCAGGATAACCGGGGCACGTTATCGGAATTTGCCAACGGGCTCAAGAAAAAGAAGTGAACTCTCCAGATGTCAGTTATTGAAGCACTGATCGCCACATCGATGATCTGGGTGGCCCTCACGGAACCGCCGATTAAGCTTGTCGCAGCGTTCGTAAAGGCTTTCGGCTTCGGATTTTTCCAAAGCGGGTCGAACAGCCGAGATAGCCTTCGAATCCGTTTCTGAACCTGATAGAATGTCCAATTTCAAGAACGGTGAAGAACAAGAAAAACGGCGACTCTTACCTCCTGCTGAACTGAGTCCTCCCCCGAGAATCAATTCGCAGTCGGTCGGAATCACCGCTCGATCGCAAGAATATCGCCTCGCAGACCTACCGCCACAGTTTACTAGTAACAGAATCGGACATAAGGGTAATCGTATCTCCGACTACGCGGTAACCGAGCGCGGCCAGCTTTCTGGCGCGGCCTAGACGTCTTCTATTTCCGGCCGGGATATGTTTTATCGACGATGCTTGTTGACTGTACTGAGGATCCCTCGTATATGTCGAATACCAAGGTGTCGAACGTCGAGGTGTTTCATGGATAAGACAGACCTGAATTTCCAAAGGGTACGCTCGACATGCTGATCTTAAAAATCGTGGCGCTCGGACCGGCCCATGGCTATGCAGTTTCACAACGTATTCAACAGATTTCGAAAGACGTATTCCAACTTACACAAGGTTCACTTTATCCGGCATTGCATCGTTTGGAGGATCGAGGATGGCTGACGGCCGACTGGAAGGATACCGCCACAGGGCGCGAAGCCAAGTTCTACATGTTGACACGGAAGGGACAACAGCAATTGGAGGTTGAGGTACTGGCCTGGAAGCGGCTCACGGACGCAGTCTCACTAATTCTCCGAACTGCAGAATAAGGTGTTCTTTATGATGCGTTGGATTCGGCGTCTCCTTTTCCATAACGTGGTGGAGAAGCAAATGGATGCTGAGTTGCGCTTTCATCTAGAGCAACAGACTGCGGAATACGTCGCCTTGGGCATGAGCCCCGAAGAGGCACATCGCCGTGCACAGATCGGGCCCCTTAAGAGTTTGCCGCGCCACGTTTCAATACGGTCGTTCTTTGTGCAACGTGACACAAACCCAAGCGCAGCTCCCTTCCCTTGCTTCGCACCTCGCTGCTATCGTTTGCTCATGAACCACTTTTACGGTGACTAAATGAGTGTCTCCATCAAGCGGATAACAGAAAACGATTGGCAAGACCTGCGTTCAGTGCGCCTCAAAGCTCTTCAGTCCGATCCTGCGGTATTTGGCTCTAACTATCAAAAAGAAGCTGCGATGACCGAAGCAGAATGGAAAACATGGCTTCAGACAGATGATGCCGCCATATTCCTACTGTATGAAAATGCCGCACCCATCGGCATGACCGCAATTGCGGTTGATCGAGCCGACCCAACAAAGAGAAGAGCGGTTCTATGGGGCTCGTGGCTCGAACCGCGAACCCGAGGAATGGGTTTTTCAAAAATGATGTATCAGGCGCGAATAGCGTGGGCGACGGAACACCCCACAATAGAAACCATAATCGTTTCCCACCGCGCCTCAAATCTCTCCTCCAAGCATGCAAATCAAAAGCATGGCTTCGTTTTTACCCATAAGCAGGAGAAAGTCTGGCCGGATGGTACTCCTGACGAAAACATTTTTTATGCACTCAACGTCAAACACCCGACGTGCCAAAAAGGGTAAGTCTTGCACCATTGCGCGAAGGCCCGTAAATATTTGCTCGCCGTGTTTCAAATCTCAGTCCCAAATCCCCTTCCCCGTCCCGCAGCTTCCCGCTATCGTTCGGCATGACCGACAACAACACCCCCGCGCCACATTGCCTGCTTCCCCGTCTGCCTGATCGCCCAGACATCATGAGGAAGTTGTACAAAATTGCTTGTCGGCAAACCAATTGCATGGAGCGCGGTTACGAAGACGACCACGCGGGATCATGTGCGGCCTGCAGCGACACTGTCGCTCTGCACTCCGACTGATCGGTTCATTGTTTTGAACCAAGGTGCGTTCGGAATTGCTCTCACTTATCCGTAAAACCGACTTCTCAGACAAATGGCCTGCGAAGTCTCGTTCTGGGTAACTTGCTTTATCCCCCGGCCCGGGGAGCGGTGAAGTTACTCAAAATCCCGTTTTACGGACAGGTGGGCCAGTGTGAAAAGATTCGAGGTGTCGTCTTTTGTGAGGGGAGGGAACGAGATCGATGTTTGGTGCTGAACCTCAAGAAGAGTGGAGCAAAGAGGATGCTGAGGAGTTTGAAAGACATGCCTCCGCGGAACTCCACAGTTGTGTCGCCTCTGCACTTCGTGCCGCATTGGCTTTGCTTGTGAGCATTGTATGCATGCTGCCATTCACAGCGGAGACGCGCTTCCGTCGGAGCCAGGGCCGGCCAGGCGGACGAATGGCATAGGGAAGTATCGCCGACAACACACCCGGGACATACAAATGCCCGTGCCTTTGGGTCGAAGTTCGGAACCGTGCTGTTATGCTTGCACGCGGAGAACCTGCGATGTCCAACACCGTCAGCCTGCCGATTGCAGCCATTTTCTTGGTCTTTGCCGCACTTGGGATCGCGCAGTCAGACACCGTCAATCTAGCGGAGCCCGCAGTCTATAAGTTGTCCGATCT
>DASYBJ010000472.1:0-11471 GCA_036500845.1 Acidobacteriaceae bacterium | reverse complement strand
CGATGCTTACATCCACATCGTCGGCGTCGGCGATAGCGACAGCAGCACGAATCATGTCACAAGCGCTCTTCAACAGTGGAACATCCGGGATACTTTCAGCCTTCAGGCCCGGAACCATCTGTTGAAGTTCGGCATCGATCAGCGGCACGTCTCTGCCTCATTGACTCCCGCGGCACTGTCAGTGCAAGCCGATTTCTTTGACCGGAACTCGATGGTAACGAATTCAGCTTCGGACATCGTGATCACAAAGAGTTCACCCGCCAATCCGGTTCTCGACGAGTTCTCTGCATTTGTGGAAGACGAATGGAAGGTCTCGAAAGCGCTGAATCTATCAATGGGCTTGCGCTGGGACGTGAATCCGGCTCCGAAGGGTCAACACGGCCAGGATGCTTACACGGTCCTGGGAGACATCAATGCTCCCGCCACGCTGCAACTCGCTCCTCGAGGAACCCCGCTCTGGGACACGAGCTGGTATAACCTCGCACCCCGGTTGGGAGCAGCATGGGTCGTCAAGAATGAGCCTGGGAGAGAACTGATTCTGCGTGCCGGCGGCGGAGTCTTCTTCGACACGGGGACGCAGCCGGCACTCGAAGCCTTCCAAGGAATTGGGTTCGCAACATCCGCTTATTACACCAATGCTCCCATCCCGGTGACTCCATCGCAGCTCACCTTCTCGACCGCGGTCGCTCCACCCTACACGAACGCGAAGGTCTTTGCCTTCTCCCCACACCTTCCACTGCCCTACACCTTTCAATGGAACATCGGAGTGGAGAAGGCTCTGGGCAAGGATCAGAGCATAACGGTCTCCTATGTGGGCGCCAACGGGCGTCGCTTACTTAATGAGCAGCGCAGGAATGTCAGCCGGCTCAATCCGAACTTTGGAGATGTCGTCTACTTTCCGTCGGGCTTGACGTCCAGCTATCAATCGCTACAGGCAAAGTTCCAGAGATCCCTATCTCATGGCGTGGAAGCGCTTGTGTCGTATACGTGGGCTCATTCGCTTGACTACGGTTCGACAGATCCAGCTTTTCCCCTGGTACGCGGAAATTCCGATCTCGATGTACGCCACAATTTGGAAGCGGCAGCGTCCTGGGATTTTTCACCGCCGGGAAAGCGGTGGCTAAGCTTTAAGAGATTGGTAGAGGGCTGGGGAGCGGATGGACGCCTGATTGCACGGACTGGCTTTCCCGTAAATCTCTTAGGGAATTTCTTTTTCGATCCACTGACGGGAAGCCCGTATTACAGCGGCGTTGATCTCATTCCGGGTCGGCCATTGTACGTCCACAATGCTGCGTACCCCGGGCACCGCATCTTCAGCGGGGGTCCTAACGTGGCCAATCCTGCTTTCCGTCTGCCCGTTGGCATGGACGCGGGAGACGCACCGCGGAATCTTCTTCGCGGCTTCGGCGCACTACAGACAAACGCTGCGCTCCGGCAAGACTTCCATCTCCACGACCGGATGAACTTACAGTTCAAAGCAGAGATATTCAACCTTTTTAACCATCCCAATTTCGGCTATATCGATCCGCACTTATCCGACTTGCTCTTCGGACAGTCCACCAAGATGCTGAACCAGAGCTTCGGCGCGGCAGGCGCACTTTACGATCAGGGCGGCCCCCGTGCGATTCAACTCTCGCTCAAGCTTGTCTTCTAGGAAACGCCACCTTTCCATAAGATGGCTTTTCTTCTCAGTGCATCGTTCCGATTGGACTCAACAAGTTCCTAGCCGAGCACGAGCTCTTCCTCCTCTGTTTTCTCTCTTGCGTCCGCGACAACGGCAGGGCGATGGAACCATCGCGCGATGGCGGAGCACGCGAGGATCGTAAGCAAGGGATCGACGGGGTGCCGAAAACCTGAATCGACATGGGTCAAATAGTAAGGAACCGGGAAGAAGAGAAGCACCAAAAGGTAAGCGATGGTCCTGGCTTTCGTCTGCACCTCTCTAAGCCCGTGATAAAGGCCGATCAAGGAGAGGATAGAAAGCAAGGTAAGAAAGACGATATTATCTGGATCGAAAGGCTCCTGCTTCAAATACTGCTGGTTGAAGCTCCAGAATCCCGTCCACATGAGAACGACATGGCGCAGCGACCGCACGGCGTATTTGCCCGGATGATTCTTGATATACCCGATTGCTCGGCGGCGCTTCTCCGCCATATAACTGATCTCGCCAAGCTTTTCGAACCTGTCGCGCTCGACGGTGGCACCGGAAGGTTGCTCTGTGCCGTCCCACAATTCGACGCTGCCGTTCACGTTTCCGACACAGACTTCCATCCAGAACCCATCTTTGAACGGAATCGGCTGATGAAGAACCAGATCGTTGCGTACTGACCAGGGCAGAATTGTTGCAACCATTGCCAGCAATCCGACCGTGGTCGCAGCCAGGGCTCGCTTGCCTTGCCGGGCAAGCTGTATCCAAAGCCACCCTCCCAAGACTGGCGCGACTCCCACGATCACGGGATTAGTCAAGGCGGCAAAGCCGAAGAGGGCTCCAAACGCCAACCATGCGCCGAGTTGATCCGAGGACGCAAGAAAAAGAGCGGCGAGCAGAATCGAAGCCAGCAAGAGGCCGGTGAAGGAGTGATACCACATTGTTGCCGCCGAGAAATAGATGGCATACGGAAAGAAAGCCCACACCCATGCGGCGAGCTTCGCCGTTCGTAAATCGAAGGTCTTGCGAGCAATAAAAAAGATCGGCAAAGTAGTAACAGTCGACAAAAAAGAGTTGAGCCCGAGAAACACGAACGCTGATGCTTTCGTATAAACACCGAAAACGGCAAAAACACATGCCATGAGGTAGGGATACACCGGACAGAGCAACGCGCTCCGCCCCGTATTGCCCCAGTAGGGATTCGCGAATCCGTGTCCCGTATCGATTGAACGCGCCAGATGTCCTATCTCGTAGCCAAACTCCCAATGGTCGCGTCCGGGATCAAGAAAACCTTTATAGACAATCATTACTACCAACAGGCGCAACGACCATCCCGCAAACATCGCCCAAGATAAGCATCTCCATCCGCTCGCTTCTCCCTGCATGTTAATCAGGTTCCGGGGGCTGCGCGCCAGCTGCAAGCAATCTCGCAGATGTGGACCTGCTTTTCGATGATCCCAGGTTCGTTTCGGCCGAACTCGGGCGAAATGGAAGCATGGTAAGGATTCGCTGGAGAAAGTGCACGGCTCTCGTTCCGCTGTAACGGCATCACAACAGTTCGGAGCCGTCGCTCGCATTCGCCTCCGCATGAATTGATCCCAATTCCCGTGAGACGGCACTGTACGACCCGCAAATATCCGATTCGCAATCCCGGCTTTAACCGCCTGCATCAGAGCCAGTGGAACCCCAATCATTGTGAGTAGGCATTCAACGATCGGAGCAATATGGAGAGAAGGAAAATGAAACCCCGACTGCGACATCACGGTGACTCCCTAAAGAACGTTCCTTCTATAAAGAGGAGTACGTTCAGGAGAATCTATCCTGAGATCCAGTAATTTTTTTATCCGGATCGGAGGGGTGCAAGATATGAGTTAAACGGTATCCGTTACGGTTCGACGGCCATCTATCACGTTCGGATCGACTCGCGTTAACGGACCTCAGCATGATTGCTTCGTATCCAAAAATTAACTTGCTGGCCCAGGGTAGATTTCAATAGATGACGACTCTTTAAAGGAATGCGAGTCATTAAGACCCAACGGACACCAGAAATGCTCCGCCTCGCCTGCTAATAGCACAGAATCACACCCAGAGCCGATGTCCGTATACGACATGCCCCAATCAGAACCCGTGTTGGTGCTGACAATGGCCTCAACGCGAGTCACTTCCGAGTCTCGCCTCTGATCAACGGATAGACTAGGATTCAATTCGACCAACTCGCGTCATGGTACGTCTCGACTAAGTACCCGAATACCCAGCGAAGCGAGGTAGAGAAAACATGCTAATGTATGTGCGGCGTTGGGATCGCAGCACGCGATTGCTCCTCGTTGCGGGAGTGGCTGCGATTGGCCTTACTGCTCTGTTCCTCATGCCTCGCCTGCCGTTGAGCGAGAACTACCATCTGTTCGCGGATAATCGTCGAATTTTAGGGCTGCCGAATTGCTTCGATGTGCTCTCGAATATACCGTTCATGATCTCGGGCACCCTGGGCTTGCTGTGGTTGTCTCGTAGAGCCAGCAAGCGTTCTTTATCGTGCAAAGGGAAAGGCTGCCGTATCTCATTTTTTTTGCCGGTGTGGCGCTGACCGGAGTTGGCTCGTTTTACTATCACCTCTCCCCAAATGATCAGCGGCTTCCTTGGAATCTTCTGCCCATGACTGTTGTTTCATGTCTATCGTAGTCGCCCTAATTATGGAGAGAATAAGCGTAGGCGCCGGGCTAGCGCTGTTCGCTTCGTTACTTGCTGCCGGTATTGCCGGCGTAGCCTGCTGGTATTTCACCGAGTAAGAGGGTCACGGGGATTAACAGAACGATCTGCGTCGCATCTGCGGTTACGCCGTCTGGGGCAAAGAGTCCTCCAAGACCGCCAGTTATTCCATTCTGCATTTTTTTCCACGGCTATTCCCGCCGCGAAATCGCAGAACTGGCGCGCCTTGGAATCTGCGCTGTCTACAACAAGCTCGAAATCGCCCGCTCAGAGGTACTGTCGTACCTTGAACAACCGGGCAAGCTCGCCCAAGAATTTCCCAAGAATTTGAGGAAGAAGGGCATCAAATCATCACGGAGGTTAACGCAGTCTTGCACTGCGGTCTTAGAGGCCAGGGCTGCGGTGCCAATGCAACAGTCAATCTGCGGAAGGTTGCGATGGATGCCACTCGATTTACGGTTCCGTAAGGCGTTTGTGCATCTGGTGTGGCGCTGCTGTCACGCTCAAGCGTTTCCGGGATTTAACGACAAAGTTATTGCCGGCACCGGCGGAGCCCAAATGGCCCATTTTGTTGCGAATCGTTGCCATACCCCATATCGTCAATCTTCGAGCGACGAGCGACAACCCCGTCTCCTAGCTTCGCGGCGAAAGGCGAAGCCTGGCGGCGAACAACCAAGCCATTCTTCTTATCAGCCTAGACCTTGTAGCCACCAAAGCCTTCGGCCCCCGCCTCGCCGGGCTCTGTTTTCGCTCGCAACGCTGTTCGCCCTAATAGTGTTAACAGGCCCTAGGGCGGCCCCTAGGCAATCAACAGTTCAAGGAGACAAGAACCGCCAACTAGCGACGCAACTCCAGTGGGTCCACGCACGTCACTCCTTAAGCACAGAGACGTGAAACGCACCTGGCCGGCAATCACCGTACCCACGGGGCCTATTCGGGCGAGCCGCGACATCCACAAGCAGAAGAATGTCGGTACGAGACGAATTGGGGCAATAGCGAATCTAGTTCATATTTGTCCTTTAGGCGCGTAGTAGGTGCCATGCAATCGGACCGGACATCCCAGGTTGGGCTGACCCAAATGAGGTAACTATCGATGAGCGATATCTTTGCGGCTCGCTCCCAAATGGCAGTGTCCCTGGCCTTCCACATAGTCTTTGCCGCTATCGGAGTGGCACTGCCTCTTATGATGGTGATCGCGGAAGGACTATGGTTATGGACGCACGATGCGGCATATCTGTGCGTGGCCAAACGATGGGCCAAGGGTACGGCGATCCTTTTTGCCATAGGCGCTGTTTCCGGCACGGTTCTTTCGTTCGAACTCGGCTTGTTGTGGCCGCGTTTTATGGGGTTCGCCGGTGCGGCGATCGGTATGCCGTTTTCGCTGGAAGGCTTTGCCTTCTTCACAGAGGCCATCTTCCTCGGGATTTATCTCTATGGCTGGAAGAGAGTCTCTCCGCCAATTCATCTATTTGCAGGCGCGGTCGTTGCAGTCAGCGGCCTTGCCTCCGCAATGTTCGTTTGCCTGGTGAATGGATGGATGAATACACCCACAGGCTTTCGCCTGGTGAACGGGCAGCTCACGGATATCAATGTGTGGCGGGCGCTTAGAAATACGGCGGGATTTCCGGAGGCAATCCATATGATCCTGGCGTCCTATTGTGCGGCGGGTTTTGCCACTGCCGGCATTCATGCCCTGCTGGCGCTTCGCGACCGTTCAAATCGTTTCCACCAGCACGCGATCGCCATTGCCCTGCTGGTCGGAGGTTCGGCAGCAGTCTTGCAAGCGCTGAGTGGGGACGCACTAGCCAGAGTCACGGCAAGAAACCAACCCACCAAGCTGGCTGCGATGGAGGGAGACTTCGAGACGCGTAGCGGGGCGCCCTTGCGCATCGGCGGACTGCCGGATGTGCACACCAGGCAGACTAGATATGCCATAGAGATTCCGGATGCTCTGAGCCTGCTGGCATTTCATTCCCCGCAGGCGACCGTGGAGGGATTGGATAAGACTCCGCAGGAAGATTGGCCGAACGTCCTCGTGGTGCACATCGCTTTTCAGATGATGGTTGGAATCGGGACGCTGCTGATCTGTGTCACCGTGATTGCCGCACGGCTGGCTTGGAAACACGGAACTCTGATAGAAAGTCGCCGCTTCCTGCAATTGCTGGTGCTATGCAGTCCGCTGGGATTTGTGGCATTGGAATCCGGGTGGGTGGTCACGGAGGTTGGCCGCCAACCATGGATCATCTATCACATCATGAAAACCTCTGAGGCGGTGACGACGATGCCGGGCCTGACCACCCCTCTAGTTCTGTTCACGGGGCTCTACCTGATTCTGGCAGCGATCGTGATATGGCTCATGAGCGGACATGTGATTGCCAGTCCAAGCGAAGCAGAGATTCGCGCCATTGCCGGAAATGAGGTGGCGCTCCATGCACGCCCCTGAGATGTTGCTTGCGCTCATCCTGATGGTCTCTCTCACCTTCTACGCACTCCTTGGCGGCGCGGATTACGGTGGCGGCGTGTGGGACCTGCTCTCCAGTGGGCCGCGCAGGCAGGAGCAAAGGGAGCTGATCTCCCACGCCATCACTCCGGTCTGGGAGGCAAACCATGTCTGGCTGATTCTGGTAGTCGTACTGCTCTTTGCAGGCTTCCCTCCGGCGTTCGCCGCGATGACGACGGCATTGAACATCCCCCTGACGGTTCTAATCGTCGGCATCGTCATGCGTGGCTCGTCCTTCATCTTTCGCGCCTACCATACGGGTGACTACCGAACGGAGAGGCGCTGGGGCCTGATCTTCGCGATCGCCAGTACCGTCACGCCAATTTGTCTAGGGGTGGTGGTAGGAGCAATCTCTTCGGGGCGCGTGTTGGTAAAAGACGGTGTCTCGGTGAACGGCTTTCTGGCTCCATGGCTCGGGACGTTTCCCTTGATGGTCGGTCTCTTTGCGCTCTCTCTTTTTGTGTTTCTTGCCGCTGTTTACCTGACGATAGAGGCGCGGGAACCTGCGCTACAGGAGGACTTTCGCCGCAAGGCGCTGGTTTCCGGAGCTATTGTGGCAGCGATGGCGTTGGGCACGTTCCTTGCCGCAAGAACAGGAGCTCCCGACATTTATTCGGGCCTGCTACGGCCATCGCTCGTCTGGATTGTGCAGGGCGCCACGGCGTCTTATGCCATCGCCGCGTTTGTCGCTTTGCTGACGAGGAACTACAAGGTAGCCCGGGTCGCGGCGATGCTCCAGGTTGGCCTGATTCTGTGGGGCTGGGGACTCTCGCAGTATCCTTTTCTCCTGCAACGAGAAATGACTGTCTCCGAGGCGGCGGCGGCACCGCCAGTTCTATGGGCGCTGATTGGTGCAACAGCCGCTGGACTTCTCGTGTTGTTTCCGTCGATTTGGTATCTGATGCAACTCTTTAAAGCTAACGACGAAGATATACCATTACACTAGGAGGTTTTCCCGTAGGCAACAGCAGAGGAACCAGAGCACAGCGTAGTAAGGAGTGGATGTCTACTGAAGTCAGAATTCCAGGTCCGTCAAGTGTAACGACAGCTTTCGTATTCCAAGGCGGGATCGACTTCCCCAAAAAATGATGACGTGTGAGGAACAATATGAGTGTGATCGAGATGACAAACGGAGTCAAAGCCGGCCAGTCTGGTGAGCAGCCCAAGGTTGAGATCTCCCTCGATGGAGCGGCCGTCGCTGCAACGGAAGGTGAGCTTCTGGTCGAGGCGATCCTGCGGCACAAGGAAATTCCTCATATCTGCTATCACTCGCCCCTCATGGGACCGATTCAGACCTGCGACACCTGCATCGTTGAGGTAGATGGGCAGCTTGTCCGCTCATGCGGAACCAAAGTAGGTGCTCACATGAAAGTGGTGACCGAGTCGAAGCGCGCGAAGGATGCCCGCTCGGAAGCCTTCGATGTGATCCTCGGCAATCACATGCTCTATTGCACCGTCTGCGACAACAACAACGAAGACTGTAGGGTCCACAACACTGCGTTGGATTTGAATGTTCAACATCAGGAGCATCCCTTCGAGCCCAAGCCGTACGAAGTGGATATGTCCAATCCGTTCTATCGCTACGATCCCAGTCAATGCATTTTGTGCGGCCAATGTGTTCAGGCATGCCAGACGGTGCAAGTCAACGAGACTCTGTCGATTGGGTGGGAGCTCGAGCACCCCCGCGTATTGTGGGATGGCGGCCACGAGATCGGCGGATCAAGCTGTGTTTCCTGCGGTCACTGCATCACCGTTTGCCCCTGCAATGCCCTGATGGAAAAGTCCATGCTCGGCGAAGCTGGCTTCCTTAGCGGCATGCCGAAAGAATCGCTCAACAAGATGATCGATGTGGTAAAGGCCATTGAACCGGAGATGGGCTACGGGGCCATTATGCAGGTCTCGCAGACCGAGGCGACGATGCGCGAGGAGCGCATCAAGAAGACGAAGACGGTCTGCACTTACTGCGGCGTTGGCTGCAGCTATGATGTCTGGACTAGGGATCGCAAAATCCTCAAGATCGAACCGCTCCATGGCGACGCCAACCAGATTTCCACGTGTGTCAAAGGCAAATTTGGTTGGGATTATGTGAACCATAAGGACCGCCTGCAAAAACCGCTGATCCGCGAAGGCAGCAGTTTCCGCGAGGCGAGTTGGGAAGAGGCGCTGAGTCTCGTGGCAACGAAGTTGGGGAAGATCAAGCAGCAGTATGGCCCGGATTCGATTGCCGTCATCGCCTCGTCAAAGACCACGAACGAAGAAGTCTATCTTATGCAGAAATTCGCTCGTGCGGTGATTCGAACCAACAATGTCGATAACTGCTCCCGCTATTGTCAGTCGCCTGCGACCATGGGCCTCTTCCGGACTGTGGGCTATGGCGGCGATTCGGGGTCGTTTGAAGATATCGCCAAGTCGGCGCTGGTACTGATTGTCGGCAGCAACACCGCGGAGAGCCACCCTGTGCTGGCAACGCGTGTGAAGCGCGCACACAAGCTCTTCGGTCAGAGATTGATCGTTGCCGACCCGCGCGAACACGAGATGGCGCGCCGTGCGGACATCCACTTCCGCCCGCGGCCCGGTACGGATCTGGTGTGGATATCGGCGCTGAGCCGCTACATGCTCGAGAATGGCCACGCCAAGCAGGCGTTTCTCGACCGGTGGGTCAACGGCCTGGACGAGTTCCGCAAGAGCCTTGAGCCATTCACAATGGAGTATGCCGCCAAGACGTGCGATGTGCCCATTGAAACCCTGGAGCGTGTCGCCAAGGAAATTGCGGCTGCGGACACGATGTGCGTGCTCTGGGCAATGGGCATTACACAGCACACGGACGGCTCAGATGGATCGACAGCTATCTCAAACCTGCTGCTGATTACCGGAAACTATATGCGTCCTGGCTGCGGAGCCTATCCGCTGCGCGGGCACAACAACGTGCAGGGTGCCAGCGACATGGGAGCCATGCCGAATGCCTACCCTGGCTATCAGAGTGTGACAGAGCCTGCGATCCGCGAACGGTTTGAAAACATCTGGGGCGTGCCTCTTTCCCCTGAACGCGGCCTGGATAACCACCAGATGGTGGACGCGATCCATGAAGGAAAGCTGCACGCGATGTATCTGGCTGGAGAGGACATGATCTCCGCTGACTCGAATGCAAACTTTGTAGGAGCCGCTTTCGAGAAGCTGGATCTGTTTGTGGTGCAGGATATCTTCTTCTCCGAAACCTGCCGCTATGCGGACGTCGTTCTGCCCGGTGTTCCGGCCCTCGAAAAGGACGGCACATTTACCAATTCAGAGCGGCGCGTTCAACGCCTGTATAAGGCTCTGCCAGAGTTAGGAGATGCCAGGGCCGATTGGAGGATCACGATGGAGCTTGCCAACCGAATGGGTGCGAACTGGAACTATCGGCATCCCTCCGAGATTATCGCGGAGATGGCCTCGTTAACGCCTCTCTATGAAGGTGCGAGCTTTGAAAGGTTGGAAGGCTACAAGACGCTGCAGTGGCCGATAGCCAAAGACGGTTCCGACCAGCCCATCCTCTATCTTGATAAATTTCCTTTCCCGGACAACAAGGCGCGGCTCTATCCGGTTTCGTTTCGCGAGCCCGAGGAGGCTCTGGATGATGACTTTGATCTCTTCCTGAACAACGGTCGCATACTGGAGCACTTCCATGAGGGCAACATGACTCATCGGGTTGACGGGATTCGCGAAGAGACTCCGGAGCGCTACCTTGAAATCTCGGAGGGCCTGGCGAAGGAGCGGGGCATCGAGTCTGGACGATGGGTGCGCGTCACCAGCCGCCACGGCTCGCTGGTCATCAAGGTACTTGTGACGGACCGAGTATTCGGAAACCAGGTGTATTTGCCGCTGCTGTCGCAGGAGGGGCCAGTCAACATTCTGACTGGGTCGCATGCTGACCCTGCCACCAATACTCCCGCGTTTAAGGAGACTGCGGTGCGCATCAGAGTTCTGCCCGAACAAGGTACCAACCCCTTGAAGCCGCTCAACTTCCGCTTCTCCGGCAAGCCAACACCTCAGACGGGTGTCGAAGTGGAGCGCAAGTGGAAGCGCAAGGACTATCACATGCCGGGCACAGAAAAGCTTGTTCAAATCCAATCGCAGAACTAAGAAGGGCGGGTCATCCTATGGCGGTAGCAGTTGATTTTCGTGAGTTCAAACCGGTCGATTCGCGTGGAGACCTCATTCGCAAGGTTGAGCAGGCTCCAGTCGAACACGCAGAAGCTGTGCTGGCCGCATATGACCTGCTACAGCGGCTGCACGAGAAGGGCCTGCTTGATTTACTCAATGGGCTGCTGAGTGCGGGCGACACAGTCGTCAATCATGTGGTGGATGTCGTCAGCTCGAAAGAGATGGTGACGGCGCTTCGCATCGGGCTGATCTTCAGCAACCTCCTTAGCTCGATCGATGCAGATGCCTTGCACGCAATGATTGCAGAGGCCGGCAAGGAACCTCCATCGTTGCTGGCGCTTGGGAAGCAGGCAGTATCGAAGGATGCGCGCCGCGGCATGGCGACGGCAGTGGGGTTGCTCAACATTTTTGGAGCCGCTCTGAGTAAGCAGCAATCAGATAGGCATGTCTAGAGGTAAGTCGTAGAGCCGACGATTGTAC
>DASYBJ010000471.1:0-8015 GCA_036500845.1 Acidobacteriaceae bacterium | reverse complement strand
CAACGTCGAGCTTCCAGGTGCCAAGAAAGGGGTTATCGGCGGCAAGCAGAGGTCCTGCCAGAAGGCAGAGAGTCAGGGCAGTGTACGCGAAGCGCATGAAGCCCTCCTTTTAGATTTGCCGAACTGTATCATATTTTCTTGCCGATGGCTGCCGGGTAACTTCTCCGCCACCTGTAAATCTCCAGAAATACCCAGTTCAGACGCTTAGCACTGGAAACGGTGAGTCGCGAACCATGGCGTAAGTTAGGTCCCGCATGCGGCCGTGAGCACCGGACCCGGGGCTTCTTCCAATCATGAGCACGTCGGCGTCCCACTGCCGAGCGGCAGCAAGCAGCGCCTCTTTCACTGAGCCGACTACAACGTGAACCGGAGCTTCCGAACCAACGATGCGCTGAAGGTCGGCTATCCGCCGGCTCGCCTGCTGCCTTTCAGCAGAGTGGACTTGTTCTTCAAGGTGCAGTTGAATCGGCATGTCCGGATCTCCGGCTTGCACTGCGTGAATGATCGAAACTTTGGCGCGCGTTTCTGCTGCTCCCTGGATGGCAAAGCGAAGCACTCTTTCCGAATTCGAGCTCAAGCCGATCGCGCACAGCCACTCCCGGTGCTCCAAAGGCCTCGGGGCGATTGTCTGAGCATGCCTGGTCGTCAATACTGGGCAGTCGGCGTCATTGAGTACCTTAGCTGTCGTTGAGCCAAGCAACATTTGCCTGAAAAAGCCAGCGTGCGTCGGCATGATGATGAGATCGATCCTGGCGTCTCTCGCAACTTGAGCGATCTGTGTCGCCGCGTCCCCCGAAGCGAGGATTCTCGGACACTGAGCGAGGGGAAACTCAGCCCTGAGGAACGAATCGAGTCTGTCTCGGCCAATATTTCGATGCTCCTCTGAAATCTCGGGAGTTGACCTTATGTAGAGCTCGAAGCCGTTGCGGCTGCCAAGATCGACGACGTGAACCAAGAATACCTTTGCACCAAACAGACTCGCCGATCTCTTGACATAGGCGGCCATGGCAACGCATGAGGGCGAAAAGTCCACCGGATAGAGGATGTTTTCAATGAAGGCCATGAGCGGCGCTCCCGGATTGAGGCTCTGTAAGGAGATTTTCTAGCCGCGTTTTGAGAAGGTCAAACTCTGTCGCGAGACAATCTCGGCGAAGCCGATGTTCCGAAGCGGAACGCCTTCACGCGACTCGCTCCGGCTTATCCGATCTTGGTCAGCTCGCCGCGATTCAGTTCTTTCCAATGCTGTCCGTTGTCGTCGCTGAATTCGGTCCGGAAGTGCATGCTCCTGTCTGAGACGAACTCATCGCTGGTAAGAAACATGATGGTCTTGTCCTGGTTCTGCACTTCCGTGCCGAAGCTCCAGACGTTTCCCTTCACCTGCATCGGAACTTCGCGTGGATAAGAGTCTTTTTCTACTCCGAAGAACTTATAGACCTTATCGCGCTCGTCATATGTGTAAACGGACAGACTGTTGGTTGTCCCATCCACACCGTGCATCAGGTGATCGCATAACACGAAGCCGTGGTTAGGCGACCAGGAGCAGGTCATCTCCGAAGTAACGGAGGCGGCTTCGCTGTAAGGAGTATTCAGAACGCGGGTCTCGGACTGCCAGTGGCCTACCCAGACATCCATGCGGCTGAGCTCGGGCGCAACCCTCGACTCAGAAAAATTGTCACTTGCCAAAGCAAAAGAACTCGCAGCTGCCACGGCGAGATAAAGCCCTCTGCGGAAAGCTCTACGCATAGATATCCCCTAGCTCAGATAAGTGAGATCGAAGCGATCATATACAACTTCCGGGGTAGGCATGAAGAAAATTCCTAGGGTGACAATAGTACCTAAGACGAAAAGATAAGGCCCAAGGTAACCTTGGGCCTTCGTTGAACGCGACTGGAGAGGATGCGGGAAGTTACTGATGAGCTTTCATGACTTCTTCGAGGACGCGGCGCGGCGGACGCACCCGATCTTCGGGGAGAGTGGCCAGCGGCTCAGGGACCAGGTTGAGGAGCTCGGTAAAGCTCACCCTCTTCGTATCGATATAGAAGATGCCAGTCAAAACTTCGCCCCGCTCTTGGGCTTCCAGCAACGTTTTCATCGAGGCAATCCGGTCAGTCGGGTTGTAGTCCTCATGCAATTTGCGCAATCTGAGCTGCGATCCGTCATGCATCGTTACGTTATAGGTAGTACCCGGGTCATAATCGACCGCGATATCTTCGAAGTGGGGCACAAAGCCAACTTCGCTTACCGCCTCCTCATGCTCCTGCATGTACTTGTAGCTCTTGGTCGACCCTTCATGATCATTGAAGGTCACACAAGGCGACACAATATTAAGCATGACGGTTCCCTCATGAGCAATCGCCGCCTTGAGCATCGCCAGTAACTGCTTTTTGTCTCCAGAAAACGACCGGCCGACAAAGGTGGCGCCTAATTCGATCGCCATAACACAAGTCTCGATAGGCGGCAGATCATTAATTACGCCGGTCTTCAACTTGGACCCTACGTCGGCAGTCGCGGAGAATTGCCCTTTCGTCAGCCCATACACGCCGTTGTCTTCGATCAGGTAGATCATCGGCAGGTTGCGCCGCATCAGGTGGGCGAACTGGCCCAGACCGATGGAGGCCGTGTCTCCATCCCCGCTCACCCCCAGGCCGAGCATGGTGCGATTTGCCAGGAGCGCACCGGTGGCAACCGAGGGCATGCGGCCGTGAACGCTGTTAAAGCTGTGCGCACGGTTCATGAAATACGCTGGGCTTTTGGACGAGCACCCAATCCCGGAGAACTTCATGACGCGCTCCGGCTGGACACCCATTTCATACATTGCGTCAATGATGCGCTCTGAGATGGCATTGTGGCCGCATCCCGCGCAGAGCGTCGTCTTACCCCCTCGGTAGTCCATGACCTGAAGTCCCAACCGGTTTCTTTTGGGGGCTGGTGGGTTCTGTACGGTGGTCGCCATTAGAGCTCCTCCTGCAGGACCAACTCATCGGTCACGGACCGGGCGTCGATCGGCAATCCATTGAAGTGGCGGACGCTTCTCAGCTTGACGAGTTCGGCAGCGGGAAGGTCCAGCTTGAGTAAGCTCAGCATCTGGGCGTCGCGATTTTGTTCGATTACATAGACGCGCTCGTGCGCGGCCACAAATGCCTCCACTTCGGGGGTAAATGGGAACGCCCGCAACCGGAGGTAATCCGTCTCGAGCCCATATTCTTTCTTCAACTGGTCACGGCTCTCGCGCACCGCGAAATCGGTGCTGCCGAAGGCGATCAATCCGACTTTGGACTTTCCGTTTTCGACCATCTCGGGGACGGGAACCACGGTTCGAGCGGTCTCGAATTTCCGCGCCAGCCGCTCCATCATGGCCTGATACTCATCCGGCCGTTCGGTATAGAGCGCTTTTTCGTTGTGACCGCTGCCGCGCGTAAAGTATGCGGCTAGCGGATGGTCGGTTCCGGGAAGCGTACGGTAAGGAATGGCGTCGCCATCCACATCCTTATAGCGCGCGAAACTGCCCAACTTGTCGAGGTCTTCTTTCGAGAGGATTTTGCCGCGGTTCAACGGCTTCTCAGGATAGGCAAACGGCCGGGACATCCAGTTGTTCATCCCAAGATCGAGATCGGAGAGGACGAAGATGGGCGTCTGGAGCCGTTCGGCCAGATCGAATGCTTCCATCGCGAGCAGGTAGCACTCTTCGACAGAACCGGGAAGCAAGATGACGTGTTTCGTATCGCCATGCGAGAGATAGGCGACCGAAAGCAGGTCCCCTTGCATGGTGCGCGTCGGCATTCCCGTCGAAGGTCCGACGCGCTGAATGTCGAAAATCACCGCCGGAAGCTCCGCGAAATACCCAAATCCCGCGAACTCCGTCATCAGGGAGATGCCCGGTCCGGAGGTTGCCGTCATCGAACGCGCGCCCGCCCAACCGGCTCCCATCACCATACCCACCGCAGCGAGTTCATCTTCCGCCTGAATAATCGCAAAGGTAGCCTTGCCGTCTTCCTCGACGCGGTATTTCTTCATGTAATCGATCAGGTTCTCGACGACGGAAGACGATGGAGTGATCGGGTACCAGGTGACCACCGTGACGCCCGCAAACATGGCGCCTAGCGCGGCCGCCGAGTTGCCATCGATGATGATCTGCCCATCCGTGGCATGCATCCGTTCGAGCACGAACGGGTCCTGTTTGGTTAGCGAGCTGGCGGCGTAATCGTAGCCGGCCTTGACGGCGTTCCAGTTGAGATCCGCTGCTTTCTGTTTGCGCGCAAACTGCCGCCGCACGGCAGCTTCGAGCGCCTCCAGGTCCATGGATACGATCTGCGCCACCGCGCCAACGTAGACCATGTTCTTGACCAGCTTGCGCAGCTTGGCTTCAGAGCAAACAGCCGCGGTCAATTTGTCCAGCGGCACCGGATAGGAAACAACATCATCGCGGTACTGTTTAAGGTTTAAAGGCTCATCGTAGATTGCTGCCGCGCCTTTTGGCAGCGACAGGATATCTTCGCGTGCAGTCTCCGGATTGATCGCCACAAGGAAATCAATTTCCTTTTTCCTGGCGACATACCCGTGTTTGCTCGCGCGAATGGTGTACCAGGTGGGCAAGCCCGCGATGTTCGAAGGAAACAGATTCTTGCCGCTCACCGGAATGCCCATGGCAAACACAGTCTTGAGCAACACCAAATTCGCGGATTGCGAACCAGAACCGTTTACGGTCGCTACCTGGATGCTGAAATCGTTGACAACCCGCTTGGACGCGGAATGCTGAGGCGCTACTAAGCTCCCCGGAGCGCTATTGTCCGCTCCAGGTGTGCCCAGGGCAACTTCTCCTGTCGCCATGTGGCAGAGGTCCCTTCCCTTGAGAATCAGCGAGGCGAGCAATCTGTCAGGTCTCTACTACCGGCCTTCTGACTCCGCCCCAACCCATGATTATAAGTCAATCTTTTCTATCGTTTTTGCATCTCCTCGTCCAATGGTTCGGATTCGCAATTAATCGGAGGTAAACCAGATGTGAACGGTCTAGCCGAGTTCGAAGGATGAATGAGGCGCGAACCGTAAGGATCTGGGCATCTGTCGGGCCTCAAATGCCTCGATCTGCAGGGGTTTCTGGGCTCTGGAACCTTTGGCAGAGCAGCTCTGAGCGCCCTCAGTTCGCGTAGGGGAGCATAGCCGCTCCCATCAGGCCCGCGTCCGAACCCAGCAGCGCCGGAACCACACGTGTCGTGCCACGGCCCGCAGCAGTTCCATTCGAAGAACCGGTCGAAGGATTCGGTCGGGTGAGGCGATAGACATAGCTCAATTCAGTCAACTCCTCCATCATCGCCGGAGCAAACAAGTGCCAGGCGTTGGCGACTCCGCCGCCGATTACGTAGAGCGGCAGGTTGAGAACGTTGACTAAACCGGCGAGGGCAGCACCCAGAGAGCGACCAGCTTGGCAGAATACCTCACAGGCTTGCGCATCTCCACGATCGGCCAAACCGGCTAAGGCCAGAATGGTTGAAGCATCGTGGTCCAGGACGGAGAAGATCGCGGGCGAGTTGCCGGCGCTCGCGAGTTCAGTTGCCATGCGGTGGATGCCGCTGGCAGACGCATAGAGTTCAAGACATCCGCGCCCGCCACAAGAACAGCGAGGCCCGCGGGGTTCTACAGGGATATGGCCGGCTTCTCCGGCCATTCCATTCATTCCGTGCCATACCCGCCCGTCCAAAACCAGTCCGGCGCCTACTCCAGTACCGAGCGTAAGCATGCACATAGAAGTTTCATGGTGCTCCTTGCCGGACCCGCTATGACATTCGGCCAGCGCCGCCGCGTTCGAATCATGCTCAACGTGAACCGGCAACTGCAGCATGTTCTCAAGCGTTTGCTTCAATTCGAAGCCCTCGAAGCCCGGAAGGTTTGGAGGAGCGCCAAGGCGCCCGGCCGGAAGCTCCAGAGGGCCGGGCGAGCCAACGCCGATCCCCTGCAAGGTGCGACTGTCCGCGCAACTGCGCATCAGCTTAACGATTTCGTCACACATGTCGCGCGCAACCGCTTCGGGTCCAGCGAAGACACGAGTCGGTGTGGTACTCAGTCCGATACGCTCAAATTTCGACGTAAAGGCGCCTACACGCAGATTCGTGCCACCTAAATCCACACCGATCGAGAAGCTGCTCATAGCCCATTCTTAAAGGAACTCTTGGTATGTGATCGTTACCACCGATCGTCCGGAATGACTGTATCAGAATCGACGCTTTGAGCGGCCCGGAAGTCGGAATAAACAGACGCATAAAGTGTTCTTCTTCGCAGGAGAACGATCGAACTCGAAGAAGGAGATGGTCCAGGCAATGATTCTCAAGATTTGCGAGGTTGGCAATCCTGTTCTGCGCAAGGTTGCGCGTTGCCTATCTGCGGACGAGATCCCCAGCAAAGAGATCCAAGGCTTGATTGGGTACATGCGAGACACCATGCGGGACGCTCCAGGAGTGGGCCTGGCCGCGCCGCAGATTGGAGAATCGCTCCAGATCGCGGTAATCGAAGATAAGACCGAATATCAGAAAGGCCTCACCGGCGAACAATTGAGCGAGCGCCAGCGAGTGCCCATCGATTTCCACGCAATCATCAACCCGCGGATAGAACTGCTCACACCTCCGGATGTGTCCTTCCATGAAGGCTGTCTCAGTATCCCGCGACTGATGGCAGTGGTAGCGAGGTCACGCTTCGTTCGAGTGACCTGCCTCGACGAGCACGGTGAACAGAGGGTGATCGAAGCGGCCGGCTGGTATGCGCGCATTCTGCAACACGAGATCGATCATCTCAACGGCCGACTCTACACCGATATCATGCAGCCCGAGACACTCACCACGATTGACAACCACCAGCGCCAGAACCCAGCGTTAGGCTCCGCGAAGTAGAACGCTGGACTGGCCTTGCCCGTGAGGTCTCTCTACGGCTCATCCCAGAAAAATACGTTTGCGTTCACAGCCCAGGGGAGAGCTTCAGGTTAATCCGGGAACCTTTGGCGCGTGAGGCGAGTATTTGCAACCACAGGAGCGCCGGACGATGAGTTCAACGGGCAGGAGTTCTCTTGTACCTTCGGGATATGAGTCACCGCTCTTAAGACGCCGGAAAAGGAAGTTGGCCGCTACATGGCCGATTTGATCCGCTGGCTGACGAACCACAGTCAGGGCCGGTTCGAGGCTTTCCGCAAGCTCGAAATCGTCAAAGCCAATCAAGGCCAGGTCGGCGGGTATTCGCACTTCCATTTCGGCGCATGCACGCAGCAGATAGCGAGTGGTCAGAGTATTCATCGTGAAGGCTGCAGTGGGGGGCTTGCTGCTCCGCAATAACCTCTTCAGCTCCGCCGAGACTGTCTCCTGCGTGGTGCAATTGAAGATCGCATTCGGCATAAGGCCATGCTCGACGATCTCGCGCCGGTACCCCTGAAAGCGTGTGTGCGTGGTATATAGCTCCTTGGACATGCCGACGAATACGATGCGCTGGTGACGGTGTTGCACAATCAGGTGCTCAATTGCTCTCCTGGCCCCGCTCTCGTTTTCGACGAGCACAGCATTGAAGTGCAAATCCTGAATTGGGCGGTCCAACAGAACTATCGGAGTGCGCGCAAACTCGGGCAGCGTCAGTTTAGACCGGCCATTATTCGCAGGGATAACGAGCAGACCCTCAACGTGGCGCTGGAGCATCAGTTGGAGTTCTGTGTATTCCGCATTCACGTCTTCGCCGGACGTCGACACGATGACAGAATAGCCATGCTGCCGAGCGACGACGGCAGCGGCATGCGCGCACGTAGCGAAAAATGGATCGTACAGATAGGGGACAATGACTCCGATGGTGCGCGACTTCATGCCGCGCAGCGCCCGCGCAAGCTCGTTGGGACGGTAGCGCAGTTTCGCAACAGCCCGGCGAACCTGTTCCTCAGTCTCTGGGCTCACCTTCGCGGTCCCGTTCAAGACACGCGAAACGGTCATCAAACTGACACCGGCGATCCGCGCCACATCGCTCATGGTGGCCTTGCGTTCCAGGCGATGCGC
>DASYBJ010000470.1:0-23383 GCA_036500845.1 Acidobacteriaceae bacterium | reverse complement strand
ATGGATCCGCTGCTCGCAAGGCGCGACTGGCCAGCGAATAGCCCCGAGGCGATGTTCGTGGAAACGCCGTCGACAAAAAATGTATTGGCTACGAGGCTTTGCCCGTTGACGCTGAAATCGTCTTGCGTGCCAGAACCGGTGCCCAAAGTCGCCGCCTGCGGGCTCTGGGTGACGATGCCGGGCGTCAGAGTAATCAAATCCTGAAAGCTTCGACCGTTGAGGGGAACGGCAGAGACGAGTTTCCGATCGACGATCGTGCTAACAGATGCATCCTCTGTATTGAGTGTGAGGCCGCTGGCGTCGACGGTCACTGTTTCTGTGACAGCGCCGATCTTCATGCGAATCAGCAGATTTTTTGTAGCGCCGATGTTCAGCGTGATTCCCTTCACCTGCGTCGTGGCAAAACCTCTCCGCTCAATCTGTAAGGTATAGGCACCGGGGATGATGCCAGGCAGCAGAAACGTGCCTTCGTTGGTTGTCGTCGAGTCGTTCTCAGTCCCCGTTTCGGTGTTAATGAGCCTCACCCTTGCGCTGGGAAGATTGGCCCTCGTGGAATCCTGCACCGTGCCCATCACCGTAGCTGTGCTGACCTGGGCGAAGGCGGGTATTACGAACCAGAGAGCCAAAAGAAAGAGGCACACTGGGCGGAGAAATCGCTTTTCGATGATACGGATCCTGGAGTTCACTGCTGCTGTTCGGGGACGTTCGGAACATCCTGGCTGTTCGGTTGATTCACAGGTGCTGCCGTCGCCGAAGCATTCAACGCGACGGCAAAGCGTTTGATCTCCTCAGCCTGGCGCAGTGGGATGGCATTCAGAGTAGTCCTCAGCAGCGTATCTTGAGCGGGTTGATCTTCTGCTGATGCACTTGACGTGAAAGCGCCGCCGACGTCTCGGTTCAGATCCTGGATTTCCCGCAAAAGCTGATCGGTTGATTGCTTGAACTGTGCGGGGTTTTCTATTTGCACGAATTCGCCGCCGGCATCTGACAATTGCTCGCCCAAAACCTGAGCCACTTGTTCGCGAAGGGCGCGTAGTTCACCTTCCAGTTCAGAAGCGTGCTTGTCCGCCATCTCCGCCCATTGCCGTTGGGAAGAGAAGTTGATCGACGTAAGTTCCGCGGCGGAGAGGGAATTGCCGAGTCGATGCAACGCATAGGCGTGTTGGAGCGCAAGCTGGGCATGCTCGAGGGCATCGTGCGAAAACTGCCCAACGGCGGAGTCCAGCCGCTCGCCAGAAAGGCCTTTTGCTTCAAGATATTTGCGGAGCGTTGCATCCAAGGGAGGGTTCGCTTGGTTTATATCGTAGACACTTGAATGTCCTGGGAGAGCCCGTCGAGGGCCTGGAACCCGCGCCTGCAGATCTCGCGGCGAGAGAAGCTTAATGTCAAGCAGCTGCTGGTCGGGCAGAGCTTGCAGCTGCGAGACTATCTTCTGTTTGAGCGCATCGTCCGCAATCGTTCCTGATACACGAAGGCGGCCATTGCCTGTTCGGTTGACTTCGATGGGCTCACCAGTGTCAGAGCCCAAGCGATTGAGCTGATACAAGACACCAATCTGCAATTCCGCTAACCGAACATCACTGTCCATCACGTTGAGCCGACTGTGCTGATGAGCGGAACTCCAATCGTCAGAGCGGAGATGTTCATTCTGGGGATCAAATATCCCATCAGGAACAGATGCCGACGGTTTGCGTTCATATTCTTGTTGCACAAAGCGAAGCTCGCGTATGCCGGTCTCGGAGTGAACGCGCATCACCGCCTTGACAGGCATCAGGTGCCGGTCGAGCACGAGCGTAGCCGAGATCAACTGTGGGTGACCCTCTATAGGACCGGCAGTCGTAAGCTCGTAACTACCCTCTACTGCACGAACCTCAGCTTCTTTTCCTCCTAGCACGCTAAAGGCGTGAGCTGAGAGATCCTGATCCCAGAATTGATTCATAAGGAGCGGGGCGTGCTTACCCGATGCATCCTTACCCGTGTTCTTCGGATGTGAGCTGTGTTCACCGCTCTTGTTTCGCCACTCCGCGGCAAGCATGCGGTGCTGCGAGTCGTATAGACGGCGCAGGTATCTTCTACCGTCGCCATCCTTCCACAAATCGACGAGGCCTTGCTGCAGAACCTGTCCACTAGTGGAGAGCTCTTCAACCCTGAGGACCTGATGTTCGGTTTGTCCTTCGAGATTTGCGGCCTCGATCCGGACCGATTCGCTCAAGATTGCCTTGGCATCGATCGGTGTACTTGCATGACGGTAGGCGAAGTAGCCCGCGAGACTGAAGATGACCGCAAGCGCGAGCGCCCAGGCCATCGCGGAGGACGGGGCCGCTTCACGAAGGATACGCGCAAACGCTGCGAAGACCGACCTCACCCAAGGGAAAACGCCGAATGAAGGCGTGAGCGGGGTGTGTTCGAGGTCGAAGACTCGTGGAGATTCTTCGGTATCCTCTTCGACCGCCTCGATCGCCAAGGCCGGGTCGAAATAGGCGACTTCGCTATTCAGCCCCAAGCCATCAAAGGTTAGCTTCAATTCCAGCCAGCGATCATCGCTGAGTTCGACCCGCTGTGTCCGCTCGTGCGAACCTCTCGGCGGAACTTCGTCAACGGCAAGCAGGGCGAGTCGCACATCCTGTTCGCTGAATACTTCGACAAATCGCGCCTTCCCCGGGTGTTCAATCCTCGCAGAGAGCTTGCTGTGGTGAGCCTGTATATCGTGAAAGGCAACGATCTCCCCATTGACCGCAATCGACAACGTCCTGGGACGATGATCGTAGATTCTGCTCCAGCGTTTGCGGACTGACTGCAGCATCGCCTTATGGCTCATGTCGCCGTTCCCGGCGACGCCGCCATTGCTCTCCGCAGAGGACCCGAAACCGTCTAGCGGTTCCCGGTCCTTGAGCGTAGGCCGGCGGAAATAGCGGTCGACAATCGCGAGACAGGGCTCGCAACTCACGATGTGGGCAAGCAGAGAGCAAGGGATCGGGGTCGATAGGGAGCGGTAGTGTGCGAGCAACTCCTCTTCAGGAAGGCAATCGGAAGTCTGCGCAGTCAGGATGGTCCGGCGCAGCTCGCTGAAGATCTCTCCGGGAGACAACAATTTCCATGACAACGTTGGCGCCGGCGGACGGTCGCGCTTCACAACCCGCAGCTTTCCGCGGTCTTCTAAATACGCTTTGACTTCGGCGCGGGCAATTTTGAGCTTGTTATAGATCGCGGAGATCGGCAGGCGGGCCAACTCTGCGATCTCCCGGCGCCCGTAGCCATGAAAGAAATGAAGAATAAAGTAGCTGGCGCTTTTGGACGACTCCTTTCTCCAAACCGTGTAGCCACAGATGCGGCGAAGATCGTTTTGTTTCTGGAGAGGATCGCCCGACCTGTTGGCCGCGAGTGCGGAATCAATGGTGTCGAACTCTGCAATGCTGACGAGGCGCATTGCGTCCCGGGAAGAACGAGCAAGGCCAGATAGGTAGATGTTGCGGAGGCAGGTATAGAGATAGCCGTCCAGGTCTGTAACGGCGCTCAGGTCTGGCTTCGTCAGAGCGAAGTAGAGACAGAGTTCCTGGACGATCTCTTCCGCTTTTCCAGCATCGCGGCGGGTTAACACCGCTCCCCACTGCAAGAGCTTGCTGTAATGGCTGGCCAGAAGCTGGTTGATCTGGGCCGCCGGCGCGGGTTCGCGCCATTTGGTTTTGTGTTGCTCCATTTACCCCTAAAGAGTCGATCTGTGGCGGAATCTACCCTCGAACCCGAACTTTATTTCTGGGATCTTGCCGACATCATCAACATGGCGATTGAAGAGCTGATCCGGCACAACTTTGAGTTGCCCGGTTTTACAACGCTGCTCAAGGAGGCGAAGCTTGGCCGGACGGAAGTGAATCGCACGCTTTACCGTCGCTCCTGGCTTCTAGATCCCGAGAAAATTGGCTCCCGTCGCTGTCGTCCTAATATTCCAGGGCTGCGCGGTACTGCCGCTCTCGCCCTCTTGCTCCGCTCGCCCTTCCCAGGCTCGCTTCGCAATTCACCCTGATAGTGTTAACAGGCCCTAGATTTAATTTTATTTTTTGTTGACATGCAACGTCCGCTTAGTCATAATCGCGGTCCTTCGTTTCGAGTAATGACTCCCCCTTCATGATTGCAAACAAAGGTTAAAAATCCCTTCTGTAAAAGGAATGCGAACTATGAACGGGCTGTGTATTCGAGCATTCATCGCAGGTATTGTCTTCGCCTTCGGAGGCGTGGCCTTCTCGCAAGTGTCGTCCAGCGACTCTCAGCAAGTTGATCCATCCAGTCTGCCTGCGGTCGCGGGACCGAACCGTCCTGCGAATGTGCCGGGCGAATATGTGATTACGCCGTTCGGCTATTTCCATCCATCCTGCGTAAGGAGTCTAGCCAAAGGAGAGAGACAGATGGCGGATGGACGTGTACAACATGCGGATGGAAGCGTAGAGGAACCTGTCACAGTTTGCAGCTACCCCCACTACATGCGTGGCGGAATCCGGACCAAAGCAGGGAGTGCCCAGACAACGACACCAGAGGCAGGAATTACGGAATCAACCCCATCCTCCACATTCAGCGGCTGGGTTGAATCCGCGAGTATCACTACCGGCTCCCCATCACAATCCTATGGCGCGATGATTGGGACCTGGACCGTGCCGCCGCAGCCGGTTGCCGATGACGGCCAGGTTCTGTATTTCTTCCTTGGATTCGAAGATATCAATCACGTTGAAAGCATCATTCAGCCCGTGCTGGGGTGGTATCAGGGGCATTGGACGATTGCCGGCTGGAACTGCTGTATTAATGGAGTTGTAACGAACAGCCCATTTGTGAATGTAAGTTCGGGCGACGAAATTTATGGTTCGGTTACCAGTAGCTGTCCGGCGGGAACGCTTTCCTGCGCGACGTGGAATGTCCTTACGCTCGACATGTCGACGGGTGAAAGCACCACGCTGAGCAATACTCCCAGTGCAGGGCAGATATTCAATTGGGCTTTCGGCGGTGTGCTTGAAGTATATTACGTCAGCACGTGCGATGATTATCCTTCCGATGGCCGGTTGAGTTTCGATCAAATAAGAGTCTTCGATCAGAACTTGCATCCTGTCTTGAATCCAAAATGGGGTGAAGCGGCGGTCCCCTCCACGATCCAGCCGCAATGCGGTTATGAAGTAGAACCGAGAAGACGCGTTGTGACCCTCGAGTATTAGAAGCTGTCCCCCGCTCACGTTAACTGGCAGCTAAGCCCTCTTCTTGAGGAGGTGGACCGTGCGTCGTGCCACCGTTTTCTCGCCATGCTCGCGAATATCCCCGGCGCTCGCGGCGTTCCACTAAGCGTCCCAGGAACTCAACGTCGTCAATAATGTGACGACGTTTACCATGTCGGACTTCAGCCGCACATTCCAACCCAATTCGAACAACGGGAGTGACCACGCATGGGGCTCTCACCACATCGTTTTTGGTGGGTGCTGTTCATGGAGGACAGATTTATGGCACGTTTCCCACACTTGCACTCGGCGGCCCGGATGATTCCGGAAGGAATGGACGGTGGGTGCCCTCTATCGGGAGCGTTCAGTATGCGGCCACTCTGGCCCAGTGGTTCGGCGTAAGCCCTAGCCAGTTGGCAACGGTCTTTCCAAACATTGGGAGCTTCGCGACGAATAACCTTGGATTTTTGGGATAGTACGCCATTCTGATTGAGCGCCGGAGAAGAGCTTTCGGCAATTCAGGACAGACACCATGCTGGGGGCTACTGCGCGGGCTATTTCTTATCCGCTGCTGAGCGCAAAAGAGTTTTTTAGTTCGTCCTCGGCACTCTGAATCTATGAGCCCAGGCGGAGGAACCGAGTCTCCTGCGAGATGGTTGGGAAAAGTGTTGGCCTTAAAAGGATGCTGCGATATCCTAGACGAATGAAGGATCAGTCTTTGTGCGTTGAAGGATTGTGCGCAAGCATCGCGCGCCACGCATCATAGAGCCAAGCCACGCAGAAAACCGCAATTTCACAGAGGATTACGGATGAATCATCAAACCCTGCTGGTAACTGGCGGCGCAGGATTTATCGGGTCAAACTCTGTTCTTCAAGCAGTGGAGAAGGGCTATCGCGTAACGACTCTGGACGCCCTTACCTATGCCGGCAATCTCGAGAACCTCGCCTCGCTCAACGATCATCCAAACCACTGCTTCGTCGAGGGCTCAATCACGGATAGCTCGCTGGTCGAGCGCCTGCTTGAAGAGCATCATCCCGATGCCGTGATTCACTTCGCTGCAGAGAGCCACGTGGATCGATCTATCCTGGGACCGCAAGCATTTGTGGAGACCAATGTTTTCGGTACATTCATCCTCCTGCAGGCGACGCTTGCATACTGGCGCCAGCTAGCCAAAGAAGAGCAGCAGAATTTCCGTTTTTTGCATGTTTCCACCGACGAGGTGTATGGCTCGTTAAGTGCCATGGATCCTGCATTCCATGAGGACACCCCTTACAAGCCGAATAGTCCCTATTCAGCCACCAAGGCAGCATCCGATCACTTGGTGCGCGCGTACTACCACACGTATGGTCTGCCTGTACTCACAACCAATTGCTCCAACAACTATGGACCATACCAGTTTCCGGAAAAGTTGATCCCATTAATGATTCACAATGCGATGAACGGGCGGCCACTGCCGGTCTACGGTGATGGACAAAATGTGCGCGACTGGCTGTACGTGGTTGACCATTGCGAAGCGATCTACTCGGTGCTCGACAGAGGCCGTCCGGGAGAGACCTACAACGTAGGTGGCTTGAACGAGATGAAGAATGTCGAAGTGGTGCACGTGCTGTGTGAAATCCTGGATGAGTTGCATCCCACGGGCAGGCCGCACGAAAAGCTCATCACCTATGTCAAGGACCGGCCGGGGCATGACAGGCGGTATGCGATCGACTGCTCGAAGCTGCAACGCGAGCTGGGCTGGAAACCAAAGGAATCGTTTCACACCGGTATTCGCAAGACCGTTCAGTGGTACCTAGAGAACACTGCGTGGGTAGAGCACATCACCTCCGGCGAATACCGTAAGTGGGTAACGGCGAATTACGCAGAGCGCTCCTGAGAGAACCCGGACGCGCCTACGGCCAAAAGAGGGGCGTCGTCCCTTTTTCTTCGGAGGCGTGCTTCTCTCTTTTGTAAGGTTGCCTACTAATACACCTTCTCTTCCATTAGCTGGCGCAGGTAATTGCCATAAGAGCTCTTCCCGACCTTCGATGCGAGGATTGCTAGCTGCTGCGCGTCGATGTAGCCCAATCTGTAGGAGATTTCTTCCGGACACGCCACCTTCAGACCCTGGCGTTGCTCGATGGTACGAATGAAGAGCGCCGCCTCCATCAGCGAGTCGTGAGTCCCCGTATCGAGCCAGGCTGTCCCTCGCCCAAGCATCACTGTCGATAACTGACCTCGCTCGAGATACCAACGGTTCACATCGGTTATCTCCAACTCGCCGCGAGGAGATGGCTTAAGCTGCTCCGCAACGCCAACGATCTGCTGGTCATAAAAATAAATTCCGGTCACGGCATAGGAAGACTTGGGCAGTGCCGGCTTTTCTTCGAGCGAGATCGCCTTGAGGTTTTCGTCGAATTCCACGACGCCGTACCGCTCCGGATCCTGCACATGATGGGCAAAGACCGTTGCCCCCTTTTTCTGGCCGGCAACAGAGCACAGCGTCTTGGCGAGGTCATGACCATAAAAGATGTTGTCGCCAAGGGCCAAACAACAGCCATCTCCAGCCAGAAACTGCTTGCCAATCAGGAACGCCTGGGCCAATCCGTCGGGCGATGGTTGTACTGCATACTTCAACGAAATGCCCCACTGCGCACCACAGCCTAGAAGGAGCTCGAACCGCGGAGTATCCGCCGGAGTCGAGATGATGAGGATTTCGCGAATTCCGGCAAGCATCAATGTCGATAGCGGATAGTAGATCATTGGTTTGTCGTAGACGGGCAAGAGTTGCTTCGAGACTGCCGCTGTCACCGGATAAAGCCGCGTACCCGATCCACCCGCCAGGATTATGCCTTTCATCACTTTCTCCCTTTTATCAACGATGATTTTCTTCACAAAAGCTCAGGAACCGTGCTTCTGAGCCGAAATCTGGCCTATTTGTACATGGATCTGCCGAGTCTTTGGTTCATAGCCGTAGCGTTTCGATTCCTTGGAACTCTATGCAACCGCGATCGACGGAGAGATTTGTCGCGTCACGAGAAACGCCGGGAACTTGCGTGGCATCGTGCAGGTACTTATTGCAGGTCCCGCGAAACGAGAACTTGATCTGCTGGCTGCAGTCGTGACTTGAGCACTTTAGCAGGAACACCCCCAATGACTGTAAACGGCGGAAACGTGCCGCGAACAACTGCGCCGGCTGCAACAATCGAACCTTTTCCGATGTGAGCGCCGCCCAGAAAAGTAACATTTGCCCCGATCCAGCAATCGTCCTCGATGGTGATCGGCTGCGGCTCGATGCCCTGAGCGCGGATGGGAATCTCGGTGGAAGCATGCAGATGGGTTTCGGCATGAAAAGCGGTGTGCTGCCCCATGATGACATTGTCTCCGATCGTGATCATGCCGCCTGCCCCAAAAAAGCACCACGCATCGCAGGAGCAATTCGATCCCATCACCAGTCCCTCGCCGAGGGTGTTCATGCTGCCGCTCCGGATAATGGAGTGGGGACCAATCGACACATTGTCACCCAGGACAATTCCCTGCTGCGAGAGGCCATCGATCATGACGCCGGTCTCCAGGGTAACGCTCCTGCCGAAGTGACACATCGTAGCGTTTCTCATCACCACTCGGCTGCCAAGGAAGAGCACCCTAGGACGAAACTGGAGAAGCGTGGTCTTCAAGAGGCCCCGCATAGCATACGCGGAGCGATGGAGCATGAGAGATAAAACCACGTTTGGCGGTATGCGGCGATCAATATGATGGGGGCGGCTCTTGATCTTACCGAGGATAGCTTCGCAGAATCTGTAGAAGCTTTCTCTAGTCAGGGCTGTCGTGCCCAAAGAAGGCCGTGTCTTCGCGCCGGTAGACGCAACCTGCAAAAGTTCAATACCTGATGTACTATCGCGCCGATGCAATCTCCACCTCCGATTGGGTTGATAAGCTCCTCATGGGCGCGAGCATGAGCAGGGGAGAAGCTAATAAGATTAGTGCTGCGAGGCACTGCAAATGGAAATCCGTTGTGCGCCAAAGGAGCGAGCCTATCAAAACACCGGCTGCACTGGCAAGGATGCGTGCAGCCCAGGCCGGCACAACAAAAATATTCGCCTTCTTGCAAAAGTATACGTTTGTGCCCAGCAGCATGAGCTCAGTAAGGATGGTGTTGAAAGCCGCTGCCATGTAACCGAATTGCGGGATGAGCAGTAGATTGGCCGTAAGGTTGACTGCTAGCGCAATGGTCGAACCGACAAAAATGTAGCGCTCTGCATGGTTGGCGATCAGATTCGACAGCAAAAGATAGTTCCAGAACATAAAGGGCGTGGCCCAGATAAGCAGTTCCACCACAACCACGGAACTAACGTACGACTTGCCCAGGATGAGAGGAACGATCCAAGGGGCAAGGAGAGTAGAGACGACGATGAGCAGGAGCGCAGCAAAAAGCAGCACAAAAAGAAGACGATTCTGGTCAACACGGTCCGAAGCGTCTCCATCGACACGGCATAGCTTGGGAAGAACAATCCCCATGACACTGGTAGGAATGATCTGGGCGAGATCGAGGATGCGGTAGGGAGCACTATAGGTAGCGACGGCTTCTCGCGAAGCAAGCCGCTGCAGCAAGAGAACGTCGCAGCGGTTGTAGGCAGAAGAGACCAATGTGGCGCCGTTGATCCAAGGCGTCTCGTAGATCAGCGCTTTGGCGACAGCCAAGCTCCCAGTGATGCCGGAAGCAAGCGGCAACCGCCGGGAAGAAAACTTGGTGATCGCATAGAGCGTGGAGCAGGCAGCTCCCAACACATGACAAAGCACCAGATGCAGCAACTCCTTGGTGGTAAAGCATACGACGGCGGTTGTCGCGAGGGTGATGAATGACTGCACAAAGGAGATCTTTGCACAGGTGACCGGGTCTTCACGTCCCTGAAAGAGCGCAATCGCGTTCTCCGTCATCGCGCGCAACACGATGAGCAAGGCGAGAGATGCGAGCGCGGGGAATAGCACGCGGGAGTAGCCACCGAGAAAGAAGACCGCGCCCATGCACAGGATGGCGGGAACAGCATACATGAGGCGCACCAGCGCGCCCCCGATTGCCCTTTGCGGAATCCATTCGCGGTCTCGGGCGACATGGCGGATGAGAATGTTAGGCAAACCCGCGCCGGCGATGACAGAGAAGATCTGGTAGAACGACATGAGGAACATGTAATCGCCAAAGATTGCCTTCGGCACGAAGCGCGCGCAGAGCAGCACTGTAACGGCCAGCAACGCCTTCTTGCTGAAGTCGGCAATGGCCAAGGCAGCAGAACCGCGAATCAGTGATTTGCTCACGCGCCCGCCAATACCTTACGGAATGCACGAACGGTATTCTCGCCGATACGCGTCCAGGTGAACTCCGAAGCGCGTTCCAGGCCGGCGGCAATCATCCTGCGACGGAGATCGGGGGATTGCACAACCTTGAGGATGGTTTCGGCCATCTCCGGCGGATCCTCGGGATTGAAGTAGACTGCAGCATCCGCACCAACCTCCGGCAGCGAGGACCGATTCGAGATTGCAGCGGGCACTCCGCAGGCCATCGCTTCGATCACGGGCATGCCGAATCCTTCATAGAGCGATGGAAGGACGTAGCACTCAGCATTCTTATAGAGGATCTGAAGGTGCTCAGCTTCGATGCGACCTGTCAGGACGACTTCCCCTGGCAAAGGGTCGGCAAGGGCATAGATTTCCTCGCAGTTCCAGCCCTTTTTTCCAGCAAGGACGAGTTGAAGTTCAGGGTGGTGCTGGCGCCAAATCTGCTGCGCCTGAATGAGACGAACAAGATTCTTGCGGCCTTGAATGACGCCCAGATAGAGCACATACGGTTTTCTAATACCGTAATGCTCCAGAACTTCATCCCTTACTGCATCGGGCACGGGCCTGGGATGGAATAGCTTCTCATCGAATCCGAGATAGGTGACGTCCATCCTGGACTCAGGCGTTTTGTATTCCTGGCAAAACTCCCGGCGGGTGAAGACGGAGTTCGTAAGGAGAAGGTCGGCCTTCCGTTCGGACTGACGCATTGCGGCTTTGGTTTTTCGAACAGTCCCAGCTTTGAGATACTCCGGCATGGTGAGAAATCCGACATCGTGAACAAAGATAATGAGCTTGCATGTCTTGAGCAGTGGGGCGCGCGAGACGGGAATAAACAGTAGATCGATCTGCTCGATGATTGGTTCGAGGATAACGCCGGCAAGCTTCCAGGCCCAGCTCGAAGCCATCCAGCGGGAACTCTTTATTGTGACGTTAGGAAATCGAGCCGGGTCGAAGCGGAGCTTGAAGGGCTCCTTCATAAACAGAACCCACTCGCAGTCCGGCATCGACTGAAAGAGCCGAGGCAGTATCTCTTCCGCGTAGATGACCATGCCCGTGTCAGTGAATTGCGAAAGGACGAGCAGATCGACGCCGATGCGCCTTCTGCGAGCGGCCCGAGCCGGGGCGATAGCGGTATTCCGTTGAACGATGGTCTCAGGCATAACTGATGGCCTCCATTTCCAGCGCGGAGCCGATGTCGTGGGAGACTCTATCCGACAGCTTAGCGAGACGGCCTGCCAGCACGCCCGATGCGGAATAGAAGAGAAAGAGATAGGGAGGTCCTAACTCCAACATGTAGTCGAAAAGTCCATGAATGGCGAAGACAAGGAGCATGGATAAACATGCCAGCACGACCGGGTCTTCCCGTTGTTTCCACGCCGCCCGGGCAAGTGCAGCAAGCGGAATCCAGAACGCTGCAAATCCAAGAACGCCCAATTCCGCCAGGTGCTGAAGATAGGTGTTGTTCACGGGCATTGTGGCGACATACTCCCATTCGCGCACTGTGGGGAGAATTGCTTCGAAGTTGGTGGGACCTACACCGATGATGGGATTCTCCAGAAACTTTTCAAACCCAATCTCATTTCCCAGCCATCGGCCATGATTGGACAGCTCATCTCCTTGGCCCATCCTCTGCACCAAAGGTATCTCAAGAGCAGACCCAGCTGCGAAGAGAGCGAGAGCGATGACAAATGGCGCAATCATCAGCTTGATGCGGCCAGTCATCCACGCGGCGAAGGAAGTGCCCAGAATTGCTGCGATAATCGCGCCCCGGCTTCCTGAACATAACATTCCAATCAGACAGACAGCAGCAAAGGCACAGTTCAGGCGTGGACGGATATTCTTGAAGGCCAGCGCAACCAGCGGAACCAGGGTCATCGAGCTGACCCCACCGAAGAAATTCGGCTGCCATAGAAGGGAATACGCTCGGCCCATCCAGGGCAGCGGGGAAAAGTGGGGGTTCATCCAGTTAAAGAATGTCCCCATATCTCCAATCATCAATTGATAAATGCCGTAGAGCGTGAGCGGAATCATGGCGATGCCAAGGATCAGAAAATAGATATCCTCTACATCAGCCAGCGCGCATGCCAGATACACAATGACGGCAATGACGCTGCGCACGGCAAAGCCAAAGTACCAGGCTGGGTTCAGAGCGCGTGGAAAGCCATCGATCAGCACATAAGCGGTATAAGGAAGAAAGACCCACCAGAACGCGGGCCTCCTTCTACTGCGTGCCAGAGGCAGAAGGAGTGTACCGAACAACAAGTCGGTATAGAGCCATGATCCTCCAACCTGACGCTGCAGATCAAACATCATAAGACAGAGGACCACGATCACGGCATGGCGAAGTGGCGCCTGAAGAAGAAAGAGCGTCGCCGCCACGCCAATCAGGAACAGAGCAGCAAGCGGCTGAATGAATGCCGCGGCCCCAGCAACGCCCAGAAGTGCTATGATCCCCGCTTCGAAGAGCAGGAGGTCGCGCCTGGACATACCGTAATCAGGCCCATCATTGGATAGAGCGGAGATCATGAATTCGTTTCTCTATGTATTCTCTTCAAATCGGAGCCCATCGAATCGATTCGAGGCGATTTCGCAGATCCGGTTATGTGACGGCAACAGAACTGCCCAGCGACTTTGCAGCAACTGATCTTGTGGTGAGTGCAACTTCATACGCCCGCTCACATTCTTCGACCGGCTTACCATCCCAGACAAAATGATGGCGGATGCGTTCTCTTGCCGCGAGGCCCAACTTGCGACGCAACGGCTGGTTGTTCAGCAGCATCGTGAGCGCTGATGAAAACCCCGCTTCGTCATTGGGGCTGACCAGGATGCCGCTTTCGCCAGGAACGATATACTCCGGATTCTGGCCTACGTTGGTGGTCACAACCGGTTTGCCACATGCCATGTAATCGATGATGCGCGCGGAGCATTTGGCGCGATATACCGGCGTATCAGGATAGGGGAAACAGGTGATGTCCGCCGCCCCGACCACCTGGAGGTACTTGTCGTAGGGCAGACGGTCAAAGTAGCGGATATCGAAGCGAGGATGAGCGGCGAAATAACTTTTGACGTTCCCCATCTCCTCGCCGTTTCCGACGAGCGCGAGCGCTGCTCCTGCCGACAAAGCCGGCGTGACAGCGCGGCAAAAAAAGAGGACGTCGTCTGTCGGTTCGAAGTGACCAGCGTAGACCATAAGCGGATTGGTCGAGAGCCCAAGCTCACGCTTGAATTCAACCGTGTCGGCTGCAGCAATGCCACCAAGCAAATTCAGCTGGGCTCGAGTGACACAGTTTGGCGAATAGAAGATGCGGCTTTCAGGCTGGCCTATCTGGTGGGCACGATTCAACAGCACGCGGCTGGCAACAGTGACAGAGTGCGCGCGGCGAGTAAGCCACTTCTCCTGGTAGTCGATGTACTCCTTCACCAGGTGCGGATAGGGCTTAAGTTCGTTCCAACCGCCCCATCCCTCCCAGTCATCGCAATCGACACAGACCGGAACATTTCCTCTGCGCAACAGCAGCCAAGCGACAGCGCCGGCATATCCTTTCGGCTTGAAAATGTGAACGATGTCAGGATCGAGCGCCTCGATTTCGCGTGCGGCGCGCAAGGGAAGCTCGATCCACTTGACTACTCTGGAGTCGAGCGAAATGCCTCGAACGGTGACGCCGTCTTGTACGAACTCAGAGCCACTCAGCCTCGGGTTATCGTAGGGTACCGTGAGCAACGTGACCTTATGGCCGCGCCTGGCGAGCTCCACCAATAAGGGAAAGGCACGCGCACGCGCGGTGCCTTTGGGCTCCCAGGCGAAACCGCATAGCGCGACTACCTGCATGCGGTCGTCTCCTGCTGAAGGGCGACTCCGTAGGGCTCCACGGGTCTCTCTTCCATGATCGCCCGCATGAGATTGGCGAATCGGGGAGCCCAGCCTTGGAGGCTATATTGCTCTTCGATGGTCTTGCGGCCAGCCAGTGAGATGCTCTGCCGCAGGCGCAGATTCGAGACAAGCCAATTGAGAGCATCGAACCATTCGTCCACGGTGGTGGCGTGCAGGCCGTTCTCGCCGTGCTGGACCAGCTCGCCAGACATGCCGATCGGCGTCAGCACCGTGGGCATCCCAAGCGCCATATACTGGATGGCTTTAAAGGCGCACTTCGCCCGAGTCCAGGCTGTATCCGGAAGAGGCATGAGTCCGATATCCATGGACTGCAAGTCCTGAATTTCGGTCTCCAGGCGGAAGGGAAATGCCTGGAAGTCCGAAAGAGGCAGCGAGAGCCGGTGGTCGCCATAAAAACGAAAGCGGATTTTCCCTGGATGCGCCGCTGCGAGGCGCTGCAGCGCGGGAACAATCATGTCGAGATACGGCGAGGTGGAGTTGCTGCCGTACCAGCCCACAGTGATCGAGCCATCGGGCCGTTCCTGCGGCAGTGTGAATGGATAACGCTCCAAGTCAACGACGGTCGGCATAACAGCAATGTTGTCGGTGTATTTTTGGGCATAATCGGCAAGTACCGGGCTGCCGGCAATCACGAGAGCGGCTTTTTGGATTACCCTGTCAATCCCGGAGCCATACTTGAAGCGATAGAGCCAAGAGTAATGCATCGTGTTCCGATCGTGCCCCACATAGACCGCATCATCGAAGCTGAAAAGCACTTTGGGGTGACGCTTCATGATTGCATTTTCCACCAGAGGCGAGAAGAACGGAAATGCCTCGCGATGAATGAGGACAAGATCGTAGCTGCCGAGACGTGAGAGCTCGAGAGCGCGGCGGATCGTGGCAAAGAGAGTGTGGCTGAGCTTAAGCGGCAGGTTTCCTCCACGACGGATTGCGTGAAAAAGTTTTGCCGTTGTAAAAGGACGGACATCGCAGGTGAACCCTTCCATTTCCAGCTTCGGAATAAACTGATAAATCCTGTAGCGGCTGCTGGCATCCTCAATGGGATGGTGAACAAGAAAGAGAATCCTGGGTCCCGGCATGCATGACGTCCTTTCGATGAAATCACCTGCAGCAGCAAGAGCCATCAACGGTAGAAATCCGGTCAGCCATCTTAGGCCCTAGTTATGCCTCAGAAATTCTCGGCGCGAGTGCATTTATGGATGCGCATAGATGTAAGCGCTTGCAAGACCAACGGCTAAAGAGGCCCCGCCACCCTTGACTGCGGCTCTCATCTTGTTGGTTGGTATAAAGAGGATGTCATCGGAGCGAAGCGCTATGTCCTCCGCCTTCCCTTTCATGATCCGGCCGACATCGACCTTCGTCTCTACACGGTGGTCTCCGTCGGTGCGAAAGATACTAGCGTTACGGGAGGCCGCCTCATACCCCATACCTCCAGCAAGCGTGACTGCATTCATCACGGTTGTAGGGGTGGTGTTTTTGAGCGGGAAAGCGCCTTGGTTCTTGAGCGCCCCAACAACATAAATCACTCCGACTCTGCCTGCCCTGATCTCATCTCCGGGAAAGATGGGCACCTCTGCGTAATGGGAAGACCTCGGATCAGGCCCGAGGGGCACTTCGACCGGACCGGGCAGTCCGTGACGAATGAGCGTCACGGTGGAACTTGCCGTATCCTTAAGGCCGCCAGCTTGCGCGAGATAGTCAGAGAGGGTGTGCCGTCCAAACGCCGCAAACATTCCCGGCTTGGCCACCTCACCAGTGACGGCAACAGTGAGAGATGGCTGGGACACAATCGTCACCGTGACCTGGGCATCCTGAACAAAACCGCCGTTCCGGAGCTCACCGGCAAGCTGCTTCTCAACCTGCTCGATGGTGAGGCCCTGCACGCAAAGCGAACCCACAAGTGGAAGTGAAACCATTCCATCCTGGCCAACACGGCGCTGCAGATTGAAGTCTTTGACTCCATACACCTGCACATTGAAGACGTCGTCCATCTCAAGTACTTTTGCCGGCTCGGGAGCGGTCAGCAGACGATCGAGCTCACCTGTATCAACCAAAGCCTTGCCGCGAAAGGGAACGGTGGGAGAAGGCCCAACATACTGGGCGATGCTAACTCCGCAACCGCAGCCAAGAAGAGCAGCCAATATACAGAGCTTTCTCATGCCTCTACTCCTGAATCCGGAAGAGGTAGGGAGCGGTATTCATGGTACCCATAGCTACCCAACCGGGAATTGATATCGTTGTGGACACAGCCGAGAGCATGGGCATTGACAGTTGCTGCTCGCTCTCTTAGCTCCATGAGCTGCCTTTTGGTCGACATGTTATGGCGAGTTATGAAGATGGTCGAGTCAGCAAACCGGCCGATGGAGAGCGCGTCGGAAACACCGAGCAGGGGTGGGACGTCAAGCACGATGAAGTCGAAATCCTCTCTACATTCGCCGATCAGGTCGGCCATCCTTTGGGATGCGGCTTGCACCGCGGGCAGCCGGGGATAGGGACCTGAAGGAAGGACATAGAGATCGCTGCAGCCCGGAATAGCCTGAATGGCATGCTTGAGCGGCAGCTCGGAGGAGAGGATGTTGCTAAGGCCCTTCGCGTTTGATATGCCAAACTGCGCAGCAATTCGGCCGGAACGCAAATCGCCATCAATTAGAAGAGTCGTCGAACCATGCTGCGATAGAGCTGCCGCAAGATTGCGCGACGTCATTGATTTGCCCTCGTCTAACTGGGAGCTGGTGACCATGATCACCTGCGGCGTGCGTTCCCCGCCAGCGAGAAGAATGGACGCCCGCAGAGACTGCACGGCTTCGGAGTAAGAGGAGCGCGGTGCGGCAATCACTTCCGGCAAAATAGGGCCCGGTCCGCGAGGATGGATCTCCCCTCCGTCAATGTGGGGTAGGACGGCAAGGAGGGGAACGCCAAGAAGATGTTCCGCTTCAAGGGCGTCTTCTACGCGACTGTCGAGTGCTTCCACAATGAAAGCCAGAGAGCAGCCGGCAATCATGCTCGCAAAAAGACTGCCCAGCAAATAGAGAACTGGCCCAGGCGGCTTGGGAATGGATGGCGTGTCTGCCACATCGATCACGTCGACTTCGCTGGATTCAAGGCCGGAGGCAAATGTTGCCTCTTCAAGGCGCCGGACGAGCCCCTCATAGAGGTCCCGGTGAGATTCGTACTCATGTTGCAGGAGTACATACTTGACCATGTCGTTCTTATGCTGAAAGGCTTCATTCTTCTTGTCATTCAGAGCGCCAACCGTCATCTTCTGGTTTGCATCCGCTGCCAAGTAGGCGAGTTTGGCCTGATTCAGGATGCGGTGTTGTTCGGTTTTCACCTGGGAATCGATCTCGTCAAGCTCAGCCTTGGCCTGCTTTGCTTCGGGGTAATTCTTCCCGTATTGTGCCAGCAGATGAGCGTAATTCGCAGCCAGCTGGGCCTGCGTGCTTCTCAGGGACTGTATGAGTGTCCCCTGGGCCGAGTTGGGGACCGTACGCGAGCTCAGGACCTGCTGCCCTCCTTCAATCAGGCTGGGATCGGACTCCCGCAGATAGCGGTACTTGGCTTCTGCCACGATCTTCTCAATCGTCGCTTCGCCGGCGGCCTTGGTAAATGTATCGAGAGATTCTGCCTGAAGATAGTCGCTACTCTTGGGATCAAAGCCGAGGACACCTAACTTGCTTTGCAACCCTACTAGGGTTGCCTGATCCGCTTCCACTTGTCCCTTCATATCGTGCAACTGGCTGATAAGCCAGGAGGACGTTCGCTGCGAAGCACTATAGTGCAGCTTGAAGATGTCTTCTATGTAGTCATTGACGATCGTGTTGACGATCCTGGCCGAGAGTTCGGGTGAATTCGTCGTGCAGGATATCTTTACGATCTGGTCCTTCGGATTGTGGGTAACGGTAATCCGCTTGTTCATCAAGCGGAAGATCCGATCTCGCGTTGCGGGCTCTTCAAAGGAACGCTGCTTGAAGTGCGTGGTTCCCAAGAAGCCCGGATCGCGATAGAGGTTCAATTCCTTGGCAACGCGCAGGTACAGTGTCCGGCTTTGCAGGATCTGCGCCTCTGAGGCAAGCTTGTCGCTTGCCTCGTCGGCAAGCATGTTCATGGTCGAGGTCCGGTACATGCTGGCGGTGCCGGGCTGGATCCACATCGAGCCGTCTGCCGCGTACTTGCGCGGACGCGAGGCCAGGAAGACGCCGCAAGCGAGTCCAAGCAGCAGCGTGGCGAGAACAATCAGCCATCGCTTGCGCAATAGAACGACTAGATCGGCGACAGACAACTCTGCGCGACGGCTAGCGTCGATCGATGCATTTTGGAGCTTTAGTTCCACCTGTACCCACCCAGAAGAAAGGTATTCCGCTCTTGACTTTCCTGCGGAGTAATTGAGAACGATTCCGTAACACGGGTTGATAGAGCCCTAAAGAATGCTTAGTAGGCACCTTCCGTGAACAAGACCGTTTTGAACGTGCGAAGCAGAATATAGAAATCCAGCAACACCGACCAATTTCGAACATAGTATTCGTCGAGCTGTGTTCGCTCTTCGTAGGTCGTGTTATTCCGTCCTGAGATCTGCCATAGTCCCGTAATTCCAGGCGGAACCCGCCGATAGAGAGCAAACCTCTTTCCGTATTTACCGACCTCAGCCCAGACGATCGGCCTTGGCCCAACAAGACTCATCTGTCCGCAGAGGACATTCCAAAGTTGCGGGAGCTCATCCAGGCTGAATTTGCGAAGGAACCTACCGATGGGGGTGACGCGGGGATCGTCTTTCAATTTGTGGTCCCGCTCCCATTCTTCCCTTAATTGCGGATTATCCCTAAGGTGCTGTTCCAGAACTTTGTCTGCATTCTTCACCATGGTGCGAAACTTCCAAGCGGTGAATTCTCTGTCGTGACGGCCGATGCGTCGCTGTCCATAGAAAATCGGGCCCGGAGAACTGAACCGTGCGCAAAGGCAGATGATTGCGAAGGCCGGAAGGCCCAGCGTGCCTAAGCTGATCGCCAGTACAAGATCGAAGCACCGCTTCATCAATTGAGGTAAGCGATGAGTAAGGGTTTGGCTAATCTCGAGTCCTAGCACTCCGCCCATATCCTTGGTGCTCACCCAGAGGCTGGACATGCCAAAGAGGTCTGGAATGATCAGGACATGGGAGAATTTCTCTGCATACACGGCCAAAAGCGTTCCTAGTTGTTGGCTCTCCAGGTGAGGCATTGCGATAATGGCGTAGCACGCCCGGTACTTACTCGCAAAGTGAGGCGCCAAAGAAAAATCCCCCCAAAAGATCCGGCTCGAGTAACTACTGAAGTCGGGCTTCTCTGCAGGGTACTGATCGAGGATTGCCACCGGACGGAGCCCGAGTGTCGGCCTCTGCTCGAGTGTACGGAGCATCGCTTGGCCAGTTGTATCCGCGCCCAAGATCACCGCTGGAATGCCCCACCAAGGTTGACGTGCGCACCAGGAGCGCATTGCAGTACGGCTCATGGGCAACATCAACATGGTGATCAACCACGCCAGAATAAAGGTAGACCGCGAATAATACGAGGCTTCTTTCGTAAAAAAGGTTGTGCCGATGATCATCAAGTAGGTAATTGTCGTAGCTCGCAGCATTCCCCGGAATTCTTCGATCGGGTTCGCAGCCACGCCCGGATAAAGACCTACCACTCCAAATACAACCATGAATAAGACTACGGATGGAAGGAAAGACAGATAATAACTAGGAGAGAAATGACCACTCAGACAGTATCGGATAGCAACAGCAGCGCTGCCTGAAAAGAGTAAGGCGGCCATGTCGGCAAGCACAATTGAGCCAAGAGTTATCCATCTGTTAAAGCTAATCCTAGGGATAGAAGGCGAATCGTAACGGGGGATTACGGTCTCGGCATTCATACATTTTTACCAATAAACTGATCGGTCGTTGCGCAGCAGGAACAGGCGTAGAACAGCGGCTCTGCGGCGCACCTTGAGGTCGCGCCTCATGCCATTGTCGCGAATGAATGTGAGGTATATCGCTCTGTTGTACAGACTGAACGCCCATGCAATCGGTGGATTGCGAGGGGGTCGACAACAACGTCTAGATGGGAAAGGACTACAGTCGTCTATGGTTTTGGAATATTTATCTTATGCTTACGCTCTATGTTCCATCAGAGACAAGGATACATCGTCGAGCTATCGGTTTTCGAGCCTTACAATCAGAGCCAGACGTACCGTCTGATCGCGCTGACTGCAAGCGGAATGCGCTATTTGAGTTAATACCTACCGAGCAGCACCGAGGCTGATGTAGCTCTCCCGAGAAACGAGCCGAGGCAGGGTTGACAGCAGTCCGAATTACTCGCGGCAATCCGGATCAAAAAATTCGTGCACGGAAAATCTCGAGCACGTCATGCTGAAAGCTGCGATTCAAGCTTATCTGCGTAAATGAATCTCAGCTAGTGCGAGAAGGTTTTTAAAACTATCTCCCTCCCGGTTGGGCATACAAGAGCTTAGCGTGAGTTCATTTTCACTGTCAAGAGAATTTCTATTTGAAACCTACAATGTAACGTTACCTGGTTCAGGAACGCTCAAATACTGATGCAAATCAGAATCGTAATCACTCTCTCACGTGAACGACATAACGTGTAGCCCTGGGAACGCCTCCGACAGCCGCACAAACCTTAACTGTTACAAAGTTTTCGGAGCTTACATATCCGCGAAGATAGAACCCGTCGCCGGGATCAATACCGTCTACCGGACTGACTTGAGCAGCCATCGAGGTCTGTGCACCAGGCATTTTCAACTGCTGCTTCACACAAACCCCTACGCCGAGCCTTGAACCACCCATAAGGTCTGTTATGCCGCGAAGGTCGGCTCCGACTGTCTTGCCCTCTACATGCAAGCTCGAGACCACCAGCGTGCCCAGAACGGTAACTTGCTTGCGATTGCCGTCTAACTGCAGAAGGCTGGTGCCCGGGTTCGGCTGCAGGTCGATCTGCTTTTGGCCACTATGCCCGAAATAAAGAACGCGATTCTGCTGGTCCAATATTCCAAGGGGAGTCCCGGTTCCCGTGACGTCCATGGCTCCCCATGGCTTATCGTTGAGCCAAAATGCGGGGGTTTCGCGTACATCACCGCCGCCGTTTTCGCTATTCGCGCCCAGCATGGTGCTCTTCACAATTCGGATAGGTGTCGTTGGACCCTTCGTCAGATTGCTCGCAACGATATCGGCGAACTCTCTCCCGTCCGTCGACTCGTAGATACCGATGCCATTGCGATAGGCATTCGGTGGACCCTGCCAGACAGTGTTTGCCGTGAGGGAGTTGCCACCACTATCTTCAATGTGGATCGCGTCATATGTGTTTGTTGGGCGAAGCTGGCTGCCTATAAATTGGTTCTCACTGATCGTATTGTAGAGGGACACATATCCGCCATTTTTGTGGTCGTATCCCTCAATCTGGATGTCGTGCGCGACATTGTTACCAAATTGATTGCCGATGATGATTTGACCGAAAGAATTTGAATGGTGCGTTAAGGCTGTATCAATTGTTCCTGTGACGTTGATGCCGTTGGTACCATTGCCGCCAATATCGTTCGCGACGATGCGCCACGCGCCGCAATTGATGAGGTCGACGCCAGCGCCCAGGTTGTTCTCAATTTCAGATTGGCCTCCGAGGTGTACGTCTGTTGTGTTCACACCGTAGATCCCGTCCCCGCTATTGAACAACGACATGACATGATCCAATTTGGAAGCGGCTGCCGCGTTGTCGGTAGTGGTATCTCCGATCTGGATTCCGTGCGCCGCCGCGTGGATACTGGTCACATGATCGAGGCGTGATCGCACCCCCATGATCTTAATGTTGGCCCCCGCTGATGGATTCAGGTGAGGCCCTACGGCGGCGACGACAGAGGCTCCTCTTCCGCCTCCCCCTGTGAGGTTGACCACTGCGTGGGTGTAGCCACGGCCATAGTCTGTAAGTGTAACAGTTGTAATTGTCTTGCTTGCGGGATCAAGGTCAACGCTGCACTGCGCTCCCAACCCATCTCCGGTAACGAAACAGTCGGGCTTTGCGGTATATCCACCGCCACCGGCGGCTAATCCGGCCCACTGGATTGCTGAAAATTGCTGGCCGTCCACTGTAACGTTCGACAGGACGGCATTTGTGCCATTCAGCAGCAACACAACCGGAAGGTTGGATCCAGCCGTAGCCTGGATCAGACATGAGCCGTAGCCGGCGCCGGGGCTATCCGCAGTTGGGGGGCATTCAATGGATGCCTGCTGCCCGATGGTGATCATCGCCGAGACCGGATAGGTCCCTGCCAGCAACTCGAGATGCTGGTTCGTGCCCAGCGAAACCTGCGTTCGGATGATCCCGCAACTGACCGGAACGCTCACCTTGCCTGGGCCATGCAATGCCGATAAAGCAGCTGAGATCTTTGCCCCGCAATCGTCTCCTGGATACTCGGCTGCGTTCAGCGTGAGGCGGGCTGCTCGGCCGGTTGCGCTCACTTGGGATTCATGAAGCGAGGGGTCGCCTTGAAGCCGACCGGTCAAATAGGTCTGCCCCGCCACATGGCCGAGAGCAAGTGCAAGAAGAAAAGGGAGGGTCAAGGTCTTCTTCATGCCTCAGCTTACCAACGGCCTGGTCACTTGAATTTGAGATACCCTGCAGTGACGCTCTCGTGGGCTAGCACGTAATTGGGGGGTCCAGGGCCGGGAGACGCTCCCGTCTGCCGCAGCGCGAATCCCGAAGCCGTTGGCCCGGAAGAGATCCGGCGATCCGCAATCCGGAGTCGTGTCGTGGTTTCCCGAAAACCGCGTTCTCCCTAAAAACGCCATCTCCCGTAGACCGATCCCGGCCTGCCCGCGGACGGCTCATTGCTGTTGAGTTTTACCCTTGATATACGGATCGGGCGACAATTAGGTCCTTCTCACTGGAGGTACGGGACTTATTCGTAGCGATAAAGAACGGCCTTTTCGATCTTGATTGAGCGCGAATCGAAGCGCCAGTAGTT
>DASYBJ010000469.1:0-3379 GCA_036500845.1 Acidobacteriaceae bacterium | reverse complement strand
ACCATCAATGACTGCCTTTCTCATGGTTCTATCGATAGCCTTCCGCTTGGCGGAATTGGTCCTTCCGGTATGGGCGCTTACCACGGTAAGACTGGCTTTCTTACTTTTTCTCACGCTCGCTCCGTCTACCGGCAGAGCCGAGCGTCGCAAGCCGAACACTTTTTGCGGCCTCCTTTTGGATCGCCGTCCCGAGCATTTCTGTCGGAGGCGATAACAATGGAGTCATGCGGCTAACGTTGATCGTAGCCAATGACGCCATGTACAGGCTGCCCTGATTAGACTGCAATAAGAGGCACTTCAACGTTCGAGTCGCGGACAGGGTTAGCTAACTCTGGTATTTTTTTGATACTTATTTTTTCTTTCAAATCGACCGGACTCTCAAGTCCTAGCAGTTGTTATCACTAACACATGCGTGAGGCGAACCGAAGATGAAATCGCATCGGTGTCGCTGGAGAAAGCAAAGGATTATGACAACAAGAGCTTTGTATTATCGAACGGGAACCGCCTTCAGATCCAAAGACGCTTGGCCATGCGAACGGCTGGCGGCTGAAGTCGAACATCTCAAACAGAATGGGCAGGTGTTGCGAAAAGGCAACCAAATGCAACTCGAAACCGGCGCGTCAGCGGTCGACGCCCAAAAATCTACTTTGGAAAGGGTTACACAATGTGCGGCATAGCTGGCTGGGTTAGCTACGATGGTGATCTCACGTCACACAAGGATGTCATCACGACGATGACAAAAACGATGGCCCGTCGCGGTCCGGATGCGGGCGGCGTCTGGATCGATCGGCATGTCGGATTCGGGCACCGCCGTCTTGCTGTCATCGACCTCGCCGGAGGCGTGCAGCCGATGCAGGCAGAGGAATTGGGACAGACAACTGTCTCCCTCATCTACACCGGCGAGGTCTACAACTTCGTGGAGTTGCGTGACCAACTGGAACAGCTCGGCCATCAGTTCAAGACCCGCAGCGACACGGAAGTCGTACTCCGCGGATACTTGCAATGGGGCGACCAGGTTGCGGAACGTCTTAACGGTATGTTCGCCTTCGCGATCTGGGACGTCCGAACCGAAGAATTGTTCCTGATTCGTGATCGTATGGGGGTAAAACCGCTTTTTTACTATCCCACGGCGGATGGCGTGCTGTTTGGCTCCGAGCCGAAGGCGATCCTGGCACACCCTACTGTGCAGCCACGCGTGAACCAGGACGGCTTTCGCGAGTTGCTCGTGCTCGCGAAGAATCCCGAATCCACAATCTACTCCAGCATGTGCGAGGTGCGGCCGGGACAGGTCGTGCGCGTGAACCGCAATGGGTTAACCAAACGACGTTACTGGATGCTCACTGCGCATGAGCATAACGACGATCTGCCACGGACCATCAGGACAGTCGCCGGGTTGCTGGAGGACATTGTCCAGCGACAGATCGTTGCCGACGTGCCCCTGTGCAGCCTGCTCTCCGGTGGGCTTGACTCCTCGGCCGTAACGGCGCTGGCGCATCAGGCGATCGCCATCCAGCAACGAGGGCGGATACGCTCGTTCTCCGTCGACTTCGCTGATACCGGCGCAGCCTTCGTCGCCAACTCCGACTTCCACACGTCCTCTGATACACCGTTCGTGCGGGAGCTTGTGGCCCATGTCGGCTGCGACCATACCGAAGTCGTCCTGGATAGCCGGGAGCTTGCCGATCGGGATCTGAACCGCGCCGTCATGCAGGCAGCCGATTTTCCGCTCAGCACTTCCGGGGACATGTTCTCCTCGCTATACCGGCTTTTCCAAGCCGTTCGGGCTGAATCAACCGTTGCACTATCGGGTGAATCAGCAGACGAGGTCTTCGGTGGCTACTCTTGGTTCCATGACCCCAAGACCGTCAACGCGGCGACGTTCCCCTGGCTCGCCGCCGCCACCACCGGTAGCATGCTTGACGGCACGCAAGTTCTTGATGCCGGTCTTTTGGCGCGGTTGAATCTCTCCGAGTTTCAGGCCGACAGCTACGCTCGGGCGATTGCCGAGACCCCGGTCCAGAAGGGCGAGGACGCCGTTGAGCGGCGCATGCGAGAAATCAGCTATCTTCATCTGACGCGCTTCGTCCAATTTCTTCTCGACCGCAAGGACCGCATGAGCATGGCGGTAGGACTAGAGGTTCGGGTGCCGTTCTGCGATCATCGCCTGATAGACTACGTATTCAACATCCCCTGGCATTTGAAGACTTTCGATGGACGGGAAAAGAGTATTCTACGTGCTGCTACGCGTAAGCTGTTACCTAACTCCATAGCCGAACGGCTGAAGAGTCCCTATCCCTCGACGCAAGATCCGGCCTACGAGAAGGCTCTTCGTGCGGAGGTCGCCGAGGTTCTAGAGAACCGCTCCCATCCCGCGACATCCTTGCTGAACAGGAAGGCGATTAAGGATCTGCTTGCGCGCCCATTGGGAACAACCAGCTCACTGCCCGAACGTGCTGGCCTCGAGCGTGCGCGCTCAATCAGCGCCTGGGTGAAGGACCACGGCGTCGTGCTGGACCTGTAGAGGCCTAGCAGGCCGGAATCGTTGTTTCGGCTTCCTCAGAGTTTATCATCACAGAAGGAAATTTATGAAAGCAACTGCTAAGGAACAAAAAACTCTGCCTCTATTCTCGTGCGAAACAAGGTCATCTCGTTCAGTTGTCCCTCAGTCAAATCGGATCCCACGCGAGCCACAGGGGGTAGTTGCAGATAGATCGCGAACGGCACGTGCGCTACATCCTTCAGGGGTCTGATAAACGTTCGGGATGACACCAGCCTTTTCGTTCCCGCCTTGTCGATGCAAGATAAGGTCGCTTCCGGACACTACGACGAACGGAGAAGTTAAACCGTTCACCGTACTTCGCCGGCGAAAATAGCTATCCATGAATAACTGATAGACGTCTCCAGGCGGCCCAGAGGAAATTGCCTGAGGACCATGGGGTTGCGAAGCTGTCGATTCGTAGAAAAACTTCCGGCAGCTCCGAAAGCCTCGCCTCTCTGCTGCCGCTCACAGAACCAACTAGCCAAATCGACTAACATGAGTACTGCGCTAAACAATAACTCCGGCAGAACAAGAGTCCCTGGAACGGTAGCAATTTCTAATGATGAAATGCGCCGTCTTGATGCGAAAAGCAGTTTTCTACCAAAGAACTGCAGGAAGCTCCTCTACCAAAGAACCACAGGAAGCTCCAAGAGGAGCACGATGTGTTCAACGACTATCCAAGCCAGAACGCAAATGTAATTGATCAATTCCGGCGGCGCACAAATCACCTACATAGAGCAGCACAGATTGTTCAATCAAACAAGACAGCGGGAGTCGTATTGCGCAGAAGCGCGTAGCGGTAATCAAGACCTGCCAGCTATGTAGAATACAGCAAGTAAC
>DASYBJ010000468.1:0-4504 GCA_036500845.1 Acidobacteriaceae bacterium | reverse complement strand
GCCCCAAGCTGGATCCGCAGCGTATATTACAACCAGTGTCAGGACAACTCTATGGACTATCCACATCCAGCTTCGAGACGAATTCTCAGTAATGAAATGGCTTCTTGCTTTCGATCGGCCGCAGATGTCACGTTCAGTAGTTGGCACACTCGTAAACACCGTAGTTCGCATATTCGCTCCTTAATGGTGCTAAAAAGAAAATGTCACGCGGTTTGGAGCCGAACCTCTTCCTGCACGGGTCCGCCACGAGAGTATGGTCGTTGCAATCAAATGCGTGGACGGTTCGATACCATTTGACCTCTTCCTTCTGAAAGATCGAGCGATGTGGTTCTCATACACGCGTTGGAGTATTGGCCCATTTCAATTTGTGACCAAATCAGGACGTAATCGATCAGCGAGATTCCCAGAGCATGGCCATTCGCCATTTACCCGAAAAATATGCCAGCCTCTGCGCACTAACAACTAGGAAAACCCCTAATCGGCTTGACCTCGTTCAATTGCAATCATGTCCTAATCGTTGGCGCGACTTTGCCAATCGCCCCTTTTGATCGCGGCTGGACTACGCTTCTGTGACGTAGGTCAACGATGGTTCATGCGTGGCCGCGTCCGGAGTACGCCGACCATGTCCGGAACCACGACTTCGGTGAGTGCGAAGACGAATGATGAAGGGCGGTACGAACGTTGATTTTGATTGATGAACACACGCGGGAGAGCCTGCTGGTACGCCCAGAGCATCGGTGGAACAAGGCGAAGGTCGAGGTACTGGCCGATGTCAGGTGATGAAGGGCGTCCCGGAACACATCCGTTCATACAATGGCCCCGGAGGCGAGTGCGTTGCACCAATCCAGTTAAGATAAAATTGCTATTTTGTCTAAAGCAAAGATGACATGATCGTGGGGCGATCAGAATGTGGACGATGCTTATCTCCTATTCTCCCGCGATCCACTCTTTATTTCAGACGATGTTTTCGTAAATTAGCTGTTGTCCACAGCTGTTTGTGGTCGGAACCGTACCCGGACATCGATCATCGTCCCTTTCTGTGGAGTTGAACGAATCTCGAATCGCCCACCCACCAGATGTACGTGTTCCCGCATGCTTCGGATGCCAAGGCCCTCCTTTTTCACAAGCTCCTTGAGATCGAATCCCACACCATGATCGCAGATTGACAAATGTAAGATACTGTCGACCATTGCCAGACTTACCTGGCCCTCTGAAGCCCCGCTGTGCTTCTTCAAATTCCGAAGTCCTTCTTGGACGAGACGAAATAAACACAGCGCGACTTCGGGGGGAACGGATCGCGGAATGCCTTTGTGAGTGAAGTCAACCTGGATGCCTTGTTGCGCCGCGAACTCTTTGCAAAAAGCACTGACCCCCGGAACTAAGCCTAGACTCTCCAAGGTAGAAGAATGCAAGCGATGGGACAAGGTGTGAAGATCGGCACCCATCTCGCTGGCAGAATCCAAAAGTTCGTGCAGCAGCCGCTTCGCTTCCTCCGGCGATTCTGGAATCGTCTCCGCGAAGGTTTCCAAATCCAAGGCCAGCACCGCTAGCCGTTGGCTGAAATCATCGTGGAGGTCCGCGGCGATCCGACTGCGCTCTTGCTCTTGCGCATTGATCAGCATGCCGCTAAGTTGCCTCTGATCTTTCCTGGCCTGCTTGAGTTGCTTTTGCTTGAATAGGAGGTAACTAGTTAAGTAAGCTAGAGCAAGAACAACCGCGATAGCAGCGAGCACGGCCCATTTTGCCCGCTCCCACAGGGTTGGTTCGCGATATAGAACAGTGCTGCCAGGCGGAAGATTTTTTTCTCTGAGACCCCACCGTTGCATTTCCCTCCAATCGAACAAGTAAACACCCGAACCTCTTACGATGGGAATATCCTCGACTTTCTTACCATTCAGGATTTCCATCACCATGTGGGCGACAATTTTGCCTTGTTCCTTAAAACTCAGGACGTATCCGCCCACCGTTCCTTTGCCAACATCCACATCTTCCGCAGCAAAGACCGGCGCATTCGCGGCCCTTGCGATCATGGGAAGCGCCTGAGTTTCGTCAATGAAGTTCACTCCCGCACCATCCTGCATCATCGAAGTGTGATAGACGATCGTTTTACTCGGCAAGTGCGTCAGTCGTTCTAGCAGCGTGGTCATATCCAAGTCGGTAAGATACGTGAAATCGACGCTCCCCTCGTATTTGCGAAACCTCTCCTTGGCGATGGCCTGAAGATAACGGTCATATGGGGCCGCACCCCCCACCACAACCACGTGTTTGGTTCCGGGTAGCAGACACAGCGCCGCGTTCAGGGTTTCCTCGGGCTGGGCCACTCCCCACACACCGGTAAAGTGAACGTCGAGCTTCAGCCCACCCAACATCTCCTCTGTACTTCCGGCGAAGACGATCGGGATGCTGGGGAAGAACCGTTCGTGCGATTCGGCCATGAACTTGAGGGGCTCGGGCCCGACGGTAATGATCACGTCAAGCTTGCGATCGCGATACTTCTGTATGTACGACTTACGAAATGTCTGCTGGGAAAGTTCGTCTGGAAAGAGGGTTGTTTGCAGATTCTCGCTATAAAGTTCAATTTGGTAGGGCCCCTTTTCTAAATCAGCAACTATCGCCTGATCCATGAGAGCGACGCCAGGTGATGAAAGAGGATCCAGAAGATTGAAAATAAGGACGCGTCGGATCTCCTTCGTGGGTGCCGCCGCAATCGACTGCGACAAGAGACAGCCCGCAACAGTTGCGACCAGGAGGACGCTTACACTTCCCTGATGTCCGCCTCGACGATGTTGCCCGAGAAGGTAATGGCCAACACGCCGAAGCTGGCCAGCGAGGCAACGCTCCATGACAGGCCACTCTCTAAAGGGGTTTCCTAAGAAAAAACCCCGGGATTGCCAAATGTGACATCTACCGGCAATCCAGCATTTTACAATATCATCCAAATTGCCAACTGGCCCTAGCCAGCGTCGATTTAGGGGCCATGTCGGCACTTTCTCTGATGCCCTAATGTCTCGGGCAAAACAGAGCGGTTGGATTGTGATCAGCATAAAGCACGCCTGGAACCGCATTTTCCCTCTCGACAAATAAGCCGAGACATAAATCTAGCTGCCTAAGCACCTGTCGCAAATGACAGTTCCCTAACAGACACAAACGTAGTCAATTGGTAGCCAGACAGTTCCACTTCGACCTGGGGGCGGACCCGAGCGCGGTCCTGTCGGCCCAACAGGGGGCGTTGATGCGCAACGATTTAAACGAGGACCATCATAGGCAGGAGTGCCGCCCTTCGGCGCTACTCTTGATCACGGCGATGGCGCCTTACTGTGTGGCGCCTTTAGGCGTGGCAGCGTCATCGGTGATTACTGCCGGGTGTCTGTCTACCCAGTCTCGTCGAGACCTACAATGTCTTGAGACTACACGCCTAGGAATTTTCCCAGTTGTAGAAGCCAAGCCGGAAAGCCTAAAAAAAGACAACAGAATCGGCACAGGTTCCGCCGAGGAACTTAAAAAACGGAATAGCACAGTTTGCTTCGTGGCATTTCTGAAGAAGTCACGATCTGGCATTTCGCCAATTTGCTCTAGACCGCGAAACTGATGGTTTACGAGAAAACACTCACGCAGGACGCTAAGAAAGGACTCTTCGTGTCCGAGTTCACAACAAGAGAGAGGCAAATCGTATGAATAGCAACCGAACAACAATTGTATCGAGCCTGGTGGTCGTGTGCTTCCTGGCGTCGTTATCGGCCTTTGGTGCAACTGGCGACAAGGCTGAGGTAAAAGGAATGATCACTACACGTACCGGCGAAACGTTGATTGTGAACGGCGAAAACGGGAAGACCACTGTGGTGCTCGACGACTCCACAAAGACGCAGGATAGGAGAGGTCTTTTTGGTTGGGAAAAGACGCAACTGGGTAGTGTCGTGCTGATACCCGGACTCAAGGTCCAGGTGAAAGGAGTCTCCGATGAGCAGGACCGGGTTGTAGCGAAGACGATCACCGTCGACGGTGACGACGTAGAAACGGCTGAAATGATCCAAGCCGGCTTGAATCCCACCGCAGAGCAGGTCGCTGCCAACGTGCAGACCTTGGAGGCCCACAATCAGGGTATTTCGGCCAACAAGAAGGATATCGCAGCCAACCAGCAGGATATCGCCGGCCACACACAGGATATCGCGACCCACACAGCGCAAATTCAACAGAACATCGGTGACATTAAGGAAAACACTGACCGCTTTACTGCGTTGGCCGACTATGACGTGAAAGGCGAAGCAAAGGTCCAATTCAACAGCGGTAGCTCCAAGATCTCGGCGGCGGATGTGGACCAACTCAAGCAGTTGGCGCAAACCGCCACAGCCCTGAAAGGGTACATCATCGAGGTGACCGGCTATGCCGATTCAACCGGCAACGCTGCGATGAATACCAAGCTGAGCGAGGACCGCGCTAAAGCGGTGGTTACCGCTTTGATGCAGCAGGGTGGTGTGCCGGTTCGGCATATCGTGGCGCCGGGCGC